>JAEURF010000065.1 GCA_016789205.1 Anaerolineales bacterium | reverse complement strand
TCTTATTTCGTTTTCGCACCATTTTAAGTGGCTCGGATGAATACGCATTTTTGTTGTGGAACATTTTTCTAGCGTGGATTCCTTTAGGCATGGCATACGCGGCAGAATCGTTTTCATGGAATCGCAAAACGCTCATCTTCGCCATGCCGTTTGCCGCATTACTTTGGCTTTTATTTTTCCCAAACGCGCCATATATTCTCACAGACTTATTACATCTCCGATATCCAAAAGAAATTGTGCCATTGTGGTTTGATGTCCTCTTAATTTTATGGTTTTCATGGACAGGGCTATCGCTTGGGATTATCTCGCTGTTTATGATGCAAAATATCGTCCGCAGAGAATTTGGGCGAGTCACTGGCTGGCTATTTGTTTTATCCGTTGGTTTTCTTACCAGCCTTGGCATTTACATTGGGCGTTTCTTGCGCTGGAATTCATGGGATGTGTTATTTAATCCACATGACCGTTTCATTGAATTTATTTATTATTCAACCAATCCTAGTTTACAATCCATTATCTTTATCAGCGTCTTTTCAATGCTGTTTATTTTTATATACGTCACTATTTATACATTTGGCTTACTCTTACAGGAACAAACACAAAAAACATGAAACCATTAATCATCATTCGCGGCGGTGGCGACCTTGCAACTGGCGTCGCATTGCGTTTACATCGGCTTAGTTTTCCAATTACGATTCTTGAACTTGATAAACCGCTGGCTGTCCGTCGTACGGTTTCATTTTCAGAAGCAGTGTATACAGGCGTACAAACTGTCGAAGGCGTAAGTGCAAGGCTTGTGTCGGCAGACCAGTTTCAAGTCACGATGGAGGCGGGTGAGATTGCCGTCCTCATTGACCCGCAAGCCAACATCCTAAAAAATCAATTTTTGATGAGTCCACAATCTACCTTTGTGATTGATGCGCGACTCTTGAAAGCGGAACCTGAACCTTTATATACCGATGTCGCGCTTCATATCGGACTTGGACCTGGGTTTAACGCGGGAGCAAATTGCCACGCCGTGATAGAAACCCGCCGAAGCCATACGCTTGGCAGGGCGTATTGGCAAGGACAAACGCAAGAAGATAGTAAACAACCTGATGGCGATGCACGCCGTGTATTGCGTTCACCAGCCAACGGAAATGTAATCGCTTCAAAAGAGATTGGTGATTTTTGTAAAGCAGGCGAAAAGATTGCTGAGGTTAATGGTCAGCCGATAGTAAGTCCGTTTGACGGTCTTTTACGTGGTTTGATTCATTCGCGTGTAGAAGTGACTGAAGGTATGAAAATTGGTGATGTTGATTCGCGCACTGACCCCGATTTGATTCGTTTGGTTTCTGATAAATCTTTAGCGATAGCAGGCGGTGTAATGGAAGTGGTGTTGATGAAGTTAAATGAATTAGAAGCAAAACTATGAGTTTATTTTCTGTTTAGCATTTCACGGTCAAAGATAGAAGGGTTGGTATATAAACCTTCGCGCAGGTTTGTGCGCGCGCTTTCAATATCCTTTAATATGGTTTGAATGTTTTCATACTCAGCGTCGCAAAGCAATACGCCAACATTTGCTTTCATCTCTAGGTCTTGATGGCGATTTTCTAGAAAACGTTTCATGCTATCTTTTACACGCCCAGCAATTTTCAAGGGGGCTTCTGGGCTAGGAATCTCTTCTATCAACGTAAAAAAAAGATTGTGATTCGGTGACCATGCCATCGTGTCGGTCGGGCGAAGCGTCATGCGGAATTGGTCTGCAAGTTTGTGTAAGAAAGCATCGTATTCATCTTGGCTGAGTTGATTTTTTAATTTGGCTACTGGTTCGGCTTCTGCGAATAAAACGCCAAAACGGCGCAAAGAACTTTGTTTGATGCGCTCTAATGAAAATGCCAAGCGGACTGTGAAAAATGAAAACGTGTATAAACCTGTGACTTTATCATGCGAGGGTTCATTAATTGCGCCTTGTGTAGTTTGCAAACGCTGGACGAGACTGCTCAGTTGGTTAATATCCACTGGCTTAAGTAGGAGCAAATCTGGTTCTACGGGCAAAGTATCTGCCATGGGCGCATAAGCTGTGATGACAACGACCGGCACACGTTTTAGTCTTTCATCATCACGCATGTTTTTCAAAATTTCTATGCCAGACATTCTCGGTAATTGCAAATCTAACAAAACGATGTTTGGGGTGAATGACTGGAGCCTATCCATCGCATCTTTGCCGTCTAAGACGATTTCGGTGTGATACCCTGCCACGTCTAAAACATGCCGAAACAAGGCGACAATGTCGCGGTCATCTTCGACGATTAGGGCGATGGGTTTGTCCATGCGGATATTATACGACTTAAATAATCTTATATTGAAATGATTTTTTATCTGCCCTACATGTATAATCACTATGCTAGAAAATTTCAATCCGCAAAGGACTAAACAATGTTTGGTTCAGACAGCAAGGAGTACTTAATTACTTTGTTTGAATATGCACCAATTTCACTATGGGAGCAGGATTTCAGCCAGATTAAATCCTTGTTCGATGATTTGAGAAGGCAAGGGGTGGACTCTTTAGATTCGTATCTTGATGACCACCCTGAATTTATTGATGAATGTATGCGCGGAATCAGAGTGCTGAATGTTAATCAACAGACGGTTTCGATGTTCAAAGCAGATTCAAAAGAGACGTTTCTCTCTAATCTAAATTTGGTTTTTCGAGACGGGATGCGTCACCACTTTCGCGCGGAATTGTTGTCGTTATGGAATGGGGAAATCGAATGGTCAGGTGAAGGAATCAACTATACCCTTGACGGCGAAGCGTTGGATATCATCTTACATTGGCGTATTTTGCCAGAGCATGAAAATAAATGGGATAAAGTTTTGGTGACGATTGAAAACATCACCGCTAGAAAACGCGCTGAAAAAAGACTCGAAAGTTTATTTGAATCTTCACCAATTTCGTTGTGGGAAGAAGATTATAGCGAAATAAAAAAATATTTTGATTCGCTTCGTGCGCAAGGCGTAGTTGATTTACAAGAATACTTAAAAGAAAATCCTGAAGCCGCTTTACATTGCGCTTCCTTGATTCGCGTTTTGAATGTCAACCAGAAGACACTTGAATTATTTGGCGCATCATCTAAACAACAGCTTATACAAAATCTCGGTCAGATGTTTCGTGATGAAATGGGGACACACTTTGCAAAAGAATTGGTTGATTTATGGAACGGCAAATTGGCTTATGAGCGCGAAGGTATTAATTATTCCCTCACAGGCGACCCTATCAACATTCAATTAAATTTTCGGGTGATGCCCGGATATGAAAATGATTTCAGTTGGGTGATGGTTGCAATTCAAGATATTACCGCTAGAAAAAAAGCAGAAGAATATTTGCGTTATCTCGGCACACACGATGTGATGACTGGTTTATATAACCGCACATATTTTGAAGAAACGCTCGTAAAACTTGAAGCCAATCGTCAAGACCCAATTAGCATCATTATTGTCGATTTGAATTATCTTAAACACGTCAACGATACACTGGGACATCAGGCGGGTGATAAATTAATCCGCCGCATAGCAGAAGTGTTACAAGCCTCATCCGATGCTGAGCAATTTACCGCGCGGATTGGCGGTGATGAATTTATCATTATTTTACCCGGTCAAAATGAAGAAGCCGCTTCTGAATACATGAAGCATATTCAAGTGTTGGTTGAAATGAATAATAAATATTATCGCGAGCCTGAATTAAGTATTTCAATTGGTGCCGCTACCAGCACCCCTGAAATGAGTCTTGAAAAAACAATCAACCTTGCTGACGATGCCATGTATCGCAATAAAGGTGAACATCACCGCCGCCGTAAAGATGACTTATAAGTTTGCGAAAGCACGCTTCGATTCAATTTCAATCCGCAATCATCCACAACGTGATTTTATTCAAAATGTGCTTGCCTCCACTTTTGATTCAATCAACCCGTATGACGCTGTAAAAAAATATTTACAAAAACAGCTTCCCGTAGATTATTTTGAAAATTTAAGTGCATCATCCAAGCCTGCGGGACGTTCGCGTGTATTTGCGTTTGGATTAGGAAAAGCCGCACTTGCAATGACTCAAGCCGTTGCGGATGAAATCCCATTAACTGATTCACTCATCATCACCAAACACGCTTCGCCTCTGACGTTTCAGCCTGCTACTGTTATCCTCGGCAATCACCCCATCCCCGGCGACGCGAGTTTGCAAGCGGGCATTGTCGCGAAAAAATTTCTCTCCCAATTAACAAAAGATGACTTATTAATTTGCTTAATCTCTGGTGGTGGTTCAGCCTTAATGACCGCGCCATTAATTCCATTAATTGATTTACAAAAATTGACCTCATTATTTTTAGAGAGTGGAGCCAATATTGATGAAATCAATACGCTACGTCGCCACTTGGATGAATTGAAAGGTGGCGGAGTTGCTCAATTTGCAAATGGCGCAAAAATAATTTCACTAATCCTTTCAGATGTGGTTGGCGACTCATTGGAGGCGATTGCATCTGGCATTACTGCACCAGATGCAACCACAAAGGCGGATGCGATTGCTATTCTTGAAAAATATAATTTGAAAGATAAGATTCCATCTTCAGTTGTTTCTGCATTCAAAGAAACATTGAAGGCAGAGAATCCATTATTTTCACGAGTTACAAATACGATTGTAGGGAGTAACCAGATTGCCTTAGAGTTTGCGCGGAGCCAGATTAAGGCAGTGGATAAGAATTTTCAAACGAAAGTTATTAATAACGTTTTACAAGGCGAAGCGCAAGATGTTGGCAGGCAACTTGCATTTCAATTCAAAGAGGCACTGCAAACGACAAAACGCCCTTTTTGTTTACTGGCGGGTGGCGAAACGACGGTCACAATCAAGGGAGATGGCAAAGGTGGCAGGAATCAAGAGCTAGCATTAGCAACTGTAAATGAATTGGCTGGTTTGAAAAATGTGATGATGATTTCAATTGCGACGGATGGGGAAGATGGTCCAACGGATGCGGCAGGTGCTGTAGTGACCGGGGAAACGGCTCAAAGGGCTGAGTCGCTTGGGTTGGAGGTAACAGGTTATAGGTTAAGAAATGATGCGTATCATTTTTTTGAAAAATTAGATGACTTAATCAAAACAGGTCCGAGTGGAACAAATGTCAACGATTTAGTTTTTTGTTTTGCGTTTTAATAAAAAATACCGCGACTTAATGTCGCGGTATTTAAGTTATGCGCTTGCGCCACGCCCAAACCAAGTTTGCCATTCGCGTTTTTCCCATAAAACAAGAATGGGTGCCGCGACAAAAATAGAGGAGTAGGTTCCGCTTAATAAGCCGACGAGTAAGACGATAGCAAATTCTTGCAAGGTGACACCGCCGAACAATGCTAGTGCGAGCAAAAGAAATTCTACGGTCATCAATTGGGTGTTGATAGAGCGTTGTAATGTTTGCACAATTGAATGATTAACTAGCTTTTCGTATTCAAGCCTGCGTAGGATATTTGAGTTTTCGCGGATGCGGTCAAACACGACGATGGTGTCTTGCATCGAGAAACCAATGACGGTCAACAAGGCAGTGAGAAAGAGCGAGTCGATTTGCCAATTGAAAAAATATGCGCCAATGCCCGTGATACTGAAAATGATGGCAATGTCATGCACCATAGCTAGAATCGCACAGACGCCATAGCGGAAAGCGTTTTCAACTTTGCGGAAGGACCAAATAATAAATAGCACTACAAGAATCGAGGCGACAGCAATTGCAATGGCGGCACGTTGTGTTACTTGTGCGCCAATGCTGGGTCCAACACTATCGAAGCGCACAACGGTTATATCTCCGCCAGAAGATTCTCGTAAAGTCGTCAATACTTCGTCGCGCACTTCGTTTGTGAGGAAGGAAGAGCGAATAATGACTGAGCCAATTTCTGTGGCTGTAACCTGTGCATCATCAATATTTGATTTTTCATAAATCGAGACGATTGTCGCTGTATCGGGAGTTTTTCCATTTTCAAACTGAAGTTCGAGTAGGCTCCCGCCTGTAAAATCAATCGAGAGAGGTACGCCGTTGATTCCAAGCAAGGTTAAACCTGAGACAATCAAAATCAGCGAAAAAGCAAAAAAGTAATATCGTTTACCTAAAATATTCATAACAAATTTCCTTAATGGATTTGTTTATAAACCAAACCAGCGTTCGTAGTTTTGCGGTTTAAAAGTACGCAAGAAAAGCGCCAGCAAAGTGCGTGTGACGTAAACTGCTGTGAATAATGAAATGATGACGCCGAGTGCGAGGGTTAATGAGAAGCCTTTTACGATGGTTGCGCCAAATGAGGAACCGAACCAGAATAGAATCACGGAGGTGATAATTGCGGCAAGGTTCGAGTCGCGGATGGATGACCAAGCACGCGTCCAGCCTTGGTCCATGGCTTGATTCAATGTTTTTCCATTGCGTAATTCTTCTTTCATGCGTTCGAAGATGAGGATGTTTGAATCTAGCGCTGTGCCGGTGCTGAGCATGAAACCGGCAATGCCGGGTAATGTAAGCGTGAAGTGAAACCATTTGAATACTGCAAATGCGATTGCGGCGTAAATCAAAATGGAAAGCACAGCCACAATGCCCGGCAGACGATAATAAATAACCATAAATAACACGACGATAATCATTCCGATTAACCCTGCGACCACACTTTTATTTAATGAGTCAGCGCCGAGGGTTGGACCAATAATGCGTGTTTCAACAATTTTAAGAGGAACGGGTAAAGAGCCATATCTTAATTGAATGGCGAATGCATTGGCTTCTTCGAGTGTGAAATTACCTGAAATTGTGCCTTGCCCGCCAATGATAGGGTCGTTAATCACAGGTGCAGATATGACTTGTTTATCTAAAACTATGGCAAGGTATTTGCCGGTGTTGGCTGTAGTGTGGTCGCCAAAAATTTTTGCCCCGTTTGATTTCAATGCGAAGTTGATGACATAATTGCTATTTAATGTGTCTTGACCGACGACGACTGAATCAACTTCTGCGCCGGTCATAATGGTATGGTAAATCGTTTCGCCTTCCGCAACTTCGACTGGTTCACCGGTTGGGCTGTAGTCGGTGACGAGGATTGTGCCCGGCTCGGGGTAGTAGTCGCCGGTGTCTACAAACTCAAGCAGACCCGTTTGTTGAATCGTCGCCAAAACGGATTCAGTATCTTCTAAACCGGGGAATTCGCCGACAATGCGACGGTCACCGGCTACTTGAATCACATTTTCATTGACGCCTAATGCATCTGTACGTTGTTGCACAATTTGGCGGGCAACTTCCATGGCTTCGGGGTCAATGGTTTGGTCAGCAGGGATATCAGCTTCAAGTAAAACTTGTAAGCCACCTTGCAAATCAAGCCCGAGGCGCGGTTCTACGTTTCTGCTAAAAAGCGCTTCATCAGTGATGGGGTTAAGAAGTTCAATTTCACGGCTGAGGTCAATCCATACAGCGAGGGCAACCACAACCACAATTAAAATGATGCGGTTAGTTAAATTACGAATCATGCGTTAGTGTTCTCCATCCACGAAAATGCCAGCCTGTGGCTGGCGCGGACGCTATTATACTCCCATTGAGTGAAATGAGAATAGATATTCAAGATTGGAAATTGGAATTTAGGAACTTGATTTGCGCGTAGACAAACGAGCTAAAATGAAAATTTATGTTTGATTTGTTGTAAACTTAGAAAGTTTTTTACTTCCACTCATCTGTTATTTTTGCTACATCGGCGAGGTCATATATATTTGAAGAATGAAAATCTGCCCAATTGATTTTGTCGAGTTTTGATTTATTAAAACCAAGATTGATTGCTTGTATTTCAGTTAAGTTAGCAAGCGGGTCTTGGGTTGAAAATGTGCCTATCAGAATAACGTAAACAAAGCGGGTTTTATGATTCTCAAGGACTTTTAGAATATTGACTGCATCCATTTGTACATTGGTTTTTCTTGAATTTTGGAATACATGCTGATTGATTGCCCAAGTGATGGTTATATCTCCACGTTCGGGGTAGCTGTAAGAAATTTTGGTCAGTCTGGGTATATTTTTATTATCAGTTCCCAACACGTGATTAATACTTTCGTAAAGCGCGATTTTTTCATCTGGGGTTGGAGTGGGTGATAGGGTGATGCTTGGAGTTTTCGTGTTTGTGGTTTGTGTAATGTAATAAATCACAAGGGTAGAAAGTAGGATTACAAATCTTATCTTTGTTGATTTGTTTAACAATTTCATAAAATTTCAAAATTCCTAACCATCTTGAATGCTATGATGCGAGACAAAACTCCATTCAGGTACACGCTTATTGCTTAACACAAAC
>JAEURF010000064.1 GCA_016789205.1 Anaerolineales bacterium | reverse complement strand
GAATGAAAGTGAAGCGTTACACCTTCTTCTTGCAAACGTGTTTGCACAATTTGTGATTCTTGTTCATCTAAAACATTGCTCCAGTAGCGGTCTCCGCGCAAGAGATAATGCACTTTGACACCACGAGAACGCAAGCCTTCGGTCAATTCCAGCGCAGTGATTCCGCCACCGACGACAACAGCGGTTTTACCGCGTTTTGCAAATTTCAAGATACGGCGCGCATCTTCTAAATGGTCAAGTTTGACTACGCCTTCCAAATTCGCACCGGGAACTGTTAAAGGCAGAGCAGATGCCCCAGTCGCAATCAACAGCTTGTCGTAGGTGAGAAGCGTTTTATCATCTAATTCAAGTTTTTTTTCGGCGCGGATAATTTTTGTCACATGTGCTTTTTTATATTGGAAGTTCAGATTGATAAACTCTGCACGTTTTTTTGGAAATAAAGTTTTATCAAGCAATTCACCAGTTAAATAATAGGCAAGACCAGGACGCGAATAATACCCATGTGGGTCATCGCCCAGCATGATGATGTCATCATCTTTTTGCAAAGAGCGAATTGCTTCAATTGCGGCAATACCTGCCACGCCAGTTCCAATGATGAGGTGTCTCATTTTGCACCTGCTGTAAATAAGTCGGTTCGTTCAAAACGCAATACACCACGCGGGCAACGTGCTACACACTCACCACACGTTAGGCACTCACTTCTGTTGATTGATTCGCCACGCCAAGCATACGCACGGACATCTATTTCGATTGGACAATTATCTGAACAAATGCCACATTGCACACAACGCGAGGAATCAGAAACAACATGCCCGGCAAAAAGCACCGTACGCCGTATCGCGCCACGTTTGAAAATCTTTAGAAGTGACAAGGTTAAACCTCCGTTTAAAAATTCGATTATCCTCCCATAAAAGTTATAATCCTTACATAAAATATTATAATCCTTAATCATGCGGATATGTCTTATAGTTATATAAATAAAAACAGGGTTGTCTCACGACAACCCTGTCCGTTTTGCAAAATGAGGTATCTTACGAAATGGGGGTCACATTGGCGGCTTGCTTGCCTTTAGGACCTTCTTCTATGGAAAACTCCACTTTTTGCTCGGCTTCTAACTTGCGATAGCCATCCGTTTGAATAGCAGAGAAATGTACAAAGACATCTTCGCCACCTTCATAACCAATAAAGCCGTAGCCTTTGGTCGCATTGAACCACTTGACGGTTCCAACAATACGTTCGGACATTTTATTACTCCTGCATAAAAAAATTTGATGCCCATCCACCTTCACGCTTTCAAAGGCGAATCGGGCATACTGCGCGCAAGATTATCATGGCTGTTAATGAATGTCAAGATTTTTAAAAAAATGATGGACACGGCGTCGCCGTGTCCATACGAATTATTCTGCGCCAAAAGCAGAAAGTTCAAACGTCTCGCCGCCACCTTGAACAATATAATGCGGCTTCCATGCCACGCCAAAGATGTTGACATAAATATCTGTCTTTTTCGGTCTGATATCCGTTTCAGTAAATTCTGATACGACACTTCCCCAGCGATTGTTGATTTCATCTTCAATCGAATCACGTTCTCGATATAACGCCTCTAACTCTTTGGTTAGTTGAGCAATCGCCTCACGTGATTCTTGCACGTCGGCTTTTGCATTTTGAGCCAAACGGTGTTTTGTAAATTGAGTAGTGACGCTCTTCTTACGCGTTAAGCCAAACAAACTTGCACCTAATTCTGCTAAATTTGCAGCGGATTCAATATTGCGATTTTGTAATTCAGCTTCATCTTCGCGAAGTTCACGCTCTTCTCTACCAAGTTTTTCTTCCAAAGAGCGGATTTTCTTATCCAATGCTGATGTTTTCTTTGCAATTTCAGCATCACAGGCTTCGCGTGCTTTTTCAGCACATTGCTTCATAAAATCTGCCGCAGTGATGTCTGGTCCGCCGAATACTTTGAGGGCTTTGTTTTCACGGGCTTTGACGGATGAATTGCGGAAGACCCAATCTGTAAAATCTTTTTGCAAGGCTGTCATTAATTTTGAATCATTCAGCGGTGGTTCTATAGAGGCAAAACGCGCAGAGTCTGCTGGCATAGTTTCAATTTTGTCTAATGATGGACCTGCATAAGGGAATTCATCCCAACGGACAATGCCGCGACGGTCTAAATTTTCCACTAAGGCTGATTTTGTAATCTCAGCATCAACATTGTATTTTCTATCTAAGATGCGAATTTGAGCAGAAGCCAGCAAGACTGGATAATAGACAACTCCTTGAATGGAACCACCAAATGATTGCGAGCGATTTGTAGCGCGTAAGGCTTCAGATAAACTATAATTTTGGGGAAGATAATATTCTCGCACGCCAGCGGGGACAGGTGGCTTGGTAGAGGTGCCATTATTCGATTTTGAGTTTATGGGTGAAGGCTTACGACTTTCTTGTGTAGATGCCGAAGCTGGAACGGGAACAGGTTGTACATGGTCAACTGGTGGGGGTGTAGATTTAGCCTGAGGTGTAGAAACAGGCTGAGCCTTAGCTTGAGGCGTTGGCTTTGCTCCAACTAAGGCATTCACGTCCGGTATCTGTTGACGTGTTAAAGGTCCTGCTAAGAAGTTCATCACCCAACGTGTTTGAAATAATAGTGGTGCTTTTTCGTTGACGTTGTTCATGACGAAAACACGTTTGCCAAGTGATGAAATTAATTTATCCATCGTAGAGCGTGAGATGCCGCCTGCTAAACTTTCGAGGCCATCTAACAAGCGATTCTTATCACGCTCGGTTTGCAGTTTGCCAATGAACCATGTACCCGTATTTGATAAGGCTTTGTAATCCATATCAACTGGGTTTTGGGTAGCGAGTAATAAACCTAAACCAAACGCACGGGCTTGTTTTAACATGCGAAGCAACGGTTGTTTGGATGGCGGGTTAGCAGTGGGCGGAAGATAGCCGTAAATTTCATCCATGTACAAAAGCGCGCGTAATGACGTTGAGCCTTTTTGTGTGCGCATCCATGTTTCAACTGCGGAAAGTAAAAGTGTTACAAAAAACATTCTTTCGCCATCGGAAAGATGTGCAAGATAAAAAATGCTATGACGGGGTGATCCTTGCTGGGTAAATAATAAAGATTGTATATCTAATGATTGGCCTTCACGCCATGTTTGAAAGGCGGGGGAAGCAAGAATGTTATTTACCACCATCGCCAATTCCATGCGGTCTTTTTGCGGGAAGAATGTATCTACAGAAAATGCGCCGAGTTTATCAAAAGGCGGGCTTTGAATTTGCAAAATCAATTCCTCTAATTGAATATCTTGCCGATTGCTCCAATGCGTTTCAAAAATATTGGAAAGCAAAATATGTTCGCGTGAACGAATTGGGTCTATATCATTCATGCCGACTAAACCGAGCAAAGCAGTGACAGTGCTGGAGATTCTCTCACGTAACACTTCACGATTTGATTCCCAATCTAAATCTGGGGCTTCTAATGATGAAAGCACGCTAACAGGAATCCCTGAGTCTGAGCCGGGGGTGTACACTGCAAAATCAACTGCATTTTTCAAATCCATGATGCGGGCTTGGTCCATGCCCCATTCTTTGATTCCTTTTTTCCACGCATCAGAGGCTTCTTCGGCAGCTTTTTCAGGTGTAGTACCAGCACGGCGGACAACTTCGGGGTCAATCCATGGTTGAAAATCTGATGGGAGTAATTCAGGGAAATGTAAAAGCAGATTTGTTAAATCACCTTTCGGGTCAATGATGATGGCGGGAATGCCTTGCAATGCGGCTTCTTCAAGCATGGCAATACATAAACCTGTTTTGCCGGAGCCTGTCATACCCGTGACGACTGCATGGGTTGTTAAATCTGCCGAATCATAGTTAAGTGGCTTATTGGTAAGTGTTGAAGTTTTGGGGTCAAATAAACGTCCGAGGTAAAAATTAGAGTCTGCCATGTGGTTTAGGTCTCCTGTTATAACGTCCCGCAGGTTGGGATGAAAAAATTATCTTGAACACTAAAACCTGCGGAACGGTCCGTATTAGAACGGGCGTGCTAGTCGTCTAAATTTAATCGATTTTATGTCAAAAGGCAAATGATTCTGACGAGCCAAAAATTATTTTGCTTGGTCATAAATTCTTTGAAACTCCGCAACAAATAATTTTGCGATATTTTCATTGTAAATAATGATTAAGTTTTCATCATTTCTATTTTCGGCGGCGTTGGTGAAATTATATGAACCAAAGATGACAATGCTTTCATCAATGACCATTGTCTTATGATGCATTTGACCATCAACACCATCACGATATACATTTAGACCAAACTGACGAAACGCATCAAACTCCGTGCCGACATTTGAGCTGACTTGTTCAGTATCCATTACGCCTGCTACAGTGACACCAGCTTGTGCGCGTTTACGAATTGCTTCACCGATTGGGTCTGCTGTAAAAGAGAAAGCCATAAAATAAATGCTTTCTTGAGCGGTGTTAAGAAGTTCCACAAGAATTGGTTGAATTTTATCATCTGGCGAAAAGTAAGTATCTATATCTGTTCCGTCAATCGTTATATGTGGATTGGGTGTTTCAGCGAGAATATTGTCACCAAATTTATCTTGAATATACATTTCTTCAAATTCTTTGGTAAAGTTTTCAGCCAACTTAACAGAGCGAATCCGAATCATCGCGTTATTGTCATCATATGTACCTGAATCAGTAAAATTCATCGTGCCAAGCCAGACTTCAGATTTATCAATAATCATAAACTTGTTGTGCATCAAGCCTTCGCGCCTATCGCCTAAAATAGAAATACCTGCATCTTTCAGTCTTTGCGGGTCGGTGCGTTCCAAATTATCACTTTCCATCACCATGCGGATTTGCACACCACGATCTTGTGCACGAAGTATAGCGTCGCGCACGCTGTTCAAACTTAAACTATAAATCGCTATATCTACACTTAATTTTGCAGAGTCAATTGCCTGCGCGAGCGGAAGGTCAATACCGCCAGTTTGTTGTGGCGAGAGCGGACTAATCGGGTTTGTAAAATACAAAGCAAACCAACCACCCTCATAACCATAACCAGCAGGGAATGGAATCTCTGTCAGTGTAGTAGCAGGTTGAGTTACAGAATCATTTGTCACCTGCGTAGGAGGCGCAGGGTTTACATCACATGCAGTTAATAAAATCATCAAAAACAAAGTTATAAATTTTTTCATAAGTTGATTATAAACGTCCCGCAGGTTTTATTGAAAGTCATCATCATAAATTAAACCTGCGGGACGGTATAATTTTATATATGACAAACTCAAATCAACAAATTGCACGCGCGGCTGGCACGGTCATGTTCGCAATTTTATTAGGTCAAATCACAGGTTTGATTCGCGGTGTATTGGTTGCACAAACTTTCGGCGCATCACCTGAGTTAGATTCTTTTTTTGCCGCAAACCGCGTTAGCGAAACATTATTTTTATTGGTGGCGGGCGGCGCGCTTGGCTCGGCATTCATTCCAACATTCACAGGCTTGCTCGCAAAAGATGAAAAAAATTCAGCATGGCGTTTAGCAAGTTCAATTGCCAACGCATTGGTATTGATTTTGATTTTTCTAGCATTGCTGATTGGATTCTTCGCCCCACAAATCGTTCGCTTCGGACTCGCGCCCGGCTTGGCAGATGACCCTCAACTTTTTTCATTAACTGTGACATTGCTCCGCATTCAATTAATTTCTGCCGTTTTATTTGGCATAGGTGGATTAATTGTTGGTATCTTGAATGCACATCAAATCTTTTTAATTCCCGCATTAACGCCCGCCTTATATCAACTAGGAATTATCTTCGGCGTTTTATTTCTTGTACCCTCAATGGGAGTTTACGGTTTGGCTTGGGGTGTTGTGCTTGGCGCCGTATTTTATTTAGTTATTCAAATTCCATCATTAATGAAAGTTATTGCAAAACAACAATTATCAATTACCAATTTCCATTTACCCAATTTTAAAGACTCCAACTTCAAACAAGTTATTTTATTAATGGGACCTCGTCTGCTTGGTGTAGCAATTGTGCAATTAAATTTTTGGGTCAACACATGGTTGGCATCTCAAATGCAAAGCGGAAGTGTAACTGGTTTATATTATGGATTCTCATTAATGTTGATGGCACAAGCCGTGATTGCACAATCGGTTGCGATTGCGGCAATGCCAACATTTTCGGCGCAACATGCACTTGGTCAACAAGATGCCATGCGTTCATCATTGGCTTCTTCTTTAAGAGGAATCATTTTATTAGCACTTCCCGCCAGCGTCGGCTTGATTCTTTTACGCGAACCGATTATTTCATTGTTATATCAACGTGGTGAGTTTGATTCAAACTCAGTACAACTCGTCTCTTGGGCATTGCTTTGGTATGCAGTTGGACTCGTTGGTCACGCCATGATGGAAGTTTTGACACGCGCTTTTTACGCTCAACAAGATACAAAAACGCCTGTCATTATCGGTGTAATTGCCATGGGATTAAATGTTTTGTTCAGCGTTTTATTTTCCAAATGGTTTGCGTCCATCGGTTGGCTTCCGCTGGGCGGACTAGCATTTGCAAATTCACTAGCCACCGCAATTGAAGCGACTGTTTTATTTATCGTCATGCGAAAAAGATTAAATGGAATAGAAGGAAATCACATCTTACGTGGAGCAATTCCTGCATTGATTGCGGCGAGCGCAATGGCTTTGGCTTTATTTTATTTTCTTGTTTATGGAAAAAACTTAACCGTATGGTTTCTTGTCCCCATTGGGGTTTTAATTGGCGGAATTATTTATTTTGCTATGTTATTTATTTTACGAGTGCCTGAGTTGAGTTATATTGTCAATGGGGTGATGAGAAGATTAAAGAGAAACTAGAGCTACGTCCAAATCATCCAAAGCATAATAGAAACTAGCAAGCCTAAAATAATGCCACCCGCTACTTCAAGTGGCGTGTGACCAATCACTTCTTTCAATTCTTTTTCATCCCAAATATGCCCCTTTAACAATTCACCAAACAACAAATTGATTCTTTCTGCGTGCATACCTGCTTGCCTGCGCACACCTGCGGCGTCATAAGTCACAATCATGGTCAAAGCAACTGCAATACCGAACAATGGATTATCAAATCCATGATATAGCCCGACTGCAAGCGTACCTGCAACCATCATCGCAGAATGTGAGGATGGCATTCCACCGGATGCAAAAAACATCGTCCACAACCAACGGCGTGAGCGTAAATATTCCGTCGGGATTTTTAATGCTTGTGCAATAAACCAGCCTAACATTGCGGCAATAAAAACTTTATTTTGAAGCACATCTAAAATATTCATTCAGATTCTTCCTCAAACGGAATCAATGAATCGCCTGCTAGTTTTTGGACTTTCAATTGAGCAGACTCTAACGCCGCGCCGCATTTTTTGACCAATTCCTGTCCGCGTTCGAATAACTTCATCGCCTCTTCTAATGGATTTTGTTCTGACTCTAACGCGTCAACAATTGATTCCAATTCAGCGACTGCTTCTTCATACGTTAATTCTTCAACAGGTTTTTGTGTTGATTTTGTTTTAGCCATAAAGTCTCCAATTTACGATTTCTACTTGTTTCCGTGTTTACTTGTTTACAAATTACCTCTTTATTTCAAACTCGCCATCACTGACTCTAACTTTCATATCACCTTTGGCTTGTGAGACTTTTGAGACAACCAAGCCATCATCTTTTCGGGTGATGATAGCATATCCGCGAGACAAAACGCCTTCGGGGCTCAGTGATTGCAAGCGTTTTGATATTCCATGTACGTGTGCAGACTGCAATTGGATGCGATGAGTAAGTGCAGAAAATGCGCGGCGAGAAAATCCATCTAAGTTTTGATATTCAGATTCAATTCTTCGTGCTGGAGAATTATATTTAAGTTGCGATGCTAAAGTGGAGATAAATGCTTTATGGTCAGCAAGCAGGTTAAAGGTTAAATCCGTGAAGCGTGATTGAATCGTAAGAAGTGAATCGTGAAGGTGTTGAACTGTAATCTGAGTGGCTAATTCAGCCGCGGCAGTTGGAGTCGGTGCGCGTAAGTCGGCGGCAAAATCACAAAGTGTAAAATCTGTTTCGTGACCCACGCCAGAAATAATCGGTGTTTTAGAATTTGCAACTGCTCGCACAACGCCTTCATCATTGAATGCCCATAAATCTTCAATTGAACCACCACCACGCGCAATAATAATGACATCGGGAGATTTTTTATTTAATGATTCAATCGCTTTGACAATTGCAGGTGGCGCATCAGCCCCTTGCACGAGTGTTGGTGCAAGAATCACTTTTGCAATTGGTAAACGACGACGAATTGTGTTTAACATATCGCG
>JAEURF010000063.1 GCA_016789205.1 Anaerolineales bacterium | reverse complement strand
GTGCGCGCCCAATGGATCGTTTGTTATGTGGTGATGTCGGTTATGGAAAAACAGAAGTTGCATTGCGAGCCGCATTCAAAGCAGTGATGAGTGGTAAGCAAGTGGCTGTGCTTGTGCCTACAACTGTTTTAGCACAACAACATTTTGAAACATTTTCTCAACGCCTTGCGGCATTCCCTGTCAAAGTAGAAATGCTTTCACGTTTTCGTACGCCAAAGGAACAGACTGAAATTTTGCATAAGCTTGCAATTGGCGAAGTGGATATCATCATCGGCACGCATCGTTTGATTTCATCCGACGTTAGTTTCAAAGATTTAGGTTTAGTTGTGATTGATGAAGAACAACGCTTCGGTGTGACTCATAAAGAGCATCTGAAAAAATTACGCACTGAAGTTGATGTGCTAACTTTAACTGCTACACCAATTCCAAGAACTTTATACATGGCATTAACTGGTGTAAGAGATATTTCAAATCTCAACACGCCGCCAGAAGAAAGATTGCCAATCATCACACATGTTGGTCCATATTCTCCACGCTTGGTTCGTCAAGCAATTTTGCGCGAATTAGAACGTGGCGGACAAATCTTCTTCGTCCACAATCGTGTACAAACGATTGAAGCTATGAAAGCGCATCTCGAAAAACTTGTGCCAGAAGCGAGCGTTGATATTGGTCACGGACAAATGAATGAAAATCAACTTTCGAATGTCATGCACCGATTCAACATGGGTGAAATTGATATTTTGCTTTCAACCACAATTATCGAATCAGGTTTAGATATTCCCAATGCAAATACATTAATTGTTGATAGAGCCGATACATTTGGCTTGGCGCAACTGTATCAATTACGCGGACGTGTAGGTCGTGGAGCGATGCGTGCGTATGCATATTTTTTCCGCCATAATAAAATGTCGCCTACACAAGATGGTCAACAACGCTTGGAAGTAATTGCAGAAAACACACAACTCGGTGCAGGTTATTCGATTGCCATGCGAGATTTAGAAATTCGTGGGGCAGGTGAATTGCTCGGCACACGTCAGCATGGATACATTCAATCTGTCGGCTTTCATCTTTATACAAGAATGTTAGCCGATGCCGTACGAAGATTAAGAAGAATTGCAACCGATGTATTGAAAGTAGAAAGTGGAAAATTAGATTCCGCACTCTCCACCTTCAACTTGCCACTTTCGATGCCTGTCAATGTTGAGTTGCCTTTAGCAGTTGGGATTCCCGCAACTTATATTTCCGATGCAGATTTGAGATTACGCCTCTATCGTCGTATGGCAGACCTGCGCGATGAAACTGAATTAGATGCTTTAGGCTCAGAATTTAGAGACCGCTTTGGTGCAATGCCTGAAATGTTGCAAAATCTTTTATATCAAATGCGCGTGAAACTGCGTGCTGAAAAAATTGGACTCACTTCGGTCAACTGGGAGTCGGGGCAGATTCTGTTGAAGTATCAGCAAGCAAGTGAAACGTCAGAGATGAAGCGATTGCCTGATTTGCCAAATGGAGTTCGAGGTGGGAAATCCGCGTATTGGGTGACAATCTCTAAAGATGAAGTTTGGACAATCAAATTGTTAGATGTATTAGCACAATTGGCTGATAAACCTCAAACCCGAAATTACGAGAATGTGATACAAACTATAAAAGGAGAATAAGATGAAGAAAATTTTATTTGTATTATTGTTCGTTACATTATTAGTTGCCGCATGTTCGCCCGCGCCAGCAGAACCCACGCAAGATGTGGAAGTTATTGTGCAAGCCACATTTCAAGCATTAACATTACAAGCTATTCAAGATGCTCAACCAACTTCTACGCCGCAGAGCGCAGTGATTGTTGAACCCACTGCCACAGGAAGTATCGCTGGTCAATTAAGTTATCCTTCTAACTTTATTCCATCCCAAACCGTTGTTGCATTTGATGCCAATAGTTCTGCATATTATTATGTTGTTACAAATGAAAATCAAAGCACCTATCAAATTGATAACTTGCCACCTGGCAATTATTACGTTGTCGCTTATCTGCAAGATGGCACATTATCCGCTGGATATTCACAAGCTGTTCTATGCGGGCTTTCAGTCGAATGCACAGACAACAGTTTGGTATCTGTAGCAGTAACAAGCGGACAAGTGACCAACGGAGTTAACCCACAAGATTGGTATGCTCCGCCCGGTTCTTTCCCTGCAAATCCATTACCATAAGTTTGATGAAAAAAGAGAGTCACATATCATGTGGCTCTCTCGCTTCTTTCTTAAGGGGAAAGTTGCTTCTATTTATAGATACATTTTATTTGTCTTGAAAATTTACCTCGGCGGACCAAACACTTGAATGCCATAAAAATATGAGTAACATTCATTCACCCAATGGTTTGGGTTTTGATTTGGTAAATCCATCCCAGCCCAACTTGGGTCAGCGGGTATTTCAACCACATCTTTTCCATCTAGTTTAGCCTGCTTAATAAGTGAGTCAGTGGCATCCCATTTTTGAGCATACTCGATATAAATATCTTTGCTTTTATACATTTCGTTCGCATCTGTCCATGATGCGAAAAAGATTAACAGAATAGATGCCCAAAGAACAACATGGCTTTGGATTCTATTTATTGTAAATTTCTCAGACAATAAGTTTCCTACCTGAACACTCGCAGACATTAAAAGTACTACGATAATAAATACTGCAATTGATAAAACTCTATCAGGCGGCGGTTCACTATATCCATACACACCTGGTGGAAAACAAATGAAAGATAGGAGGAAAGCCCCAAGGATTTGCAGAATAATTTTTCTTTTTGCATTCACTATTTCGGTTTTATAAAGACTACCCACCCAAACGCAAAATAAAACAACACCAATTAAGATACTAATTTTTGCGGGATTCAAAACAATTCCTGACCAAAAATTTAAGTAAGCATTAAATGAAATGCTAAGAATTTCTATCAAACTTGGTGAAGGTGGAAAGAAACTTTGCCGAACACTATTTCCATAAGCGGTTGCTACAACAATCATAGCAAGTAGGCTTCCAAGCCCACTGCCGATTAAGAAGATAAATAGATTTTTATCAAATTCTTTTGGCAATTCGCTTAACCAATAATATCCAATCCAAAATACAATCAGGCACAACTGAAATACTGCGAATGTCTCACTCAAACCACCACTGGCAAAGAAAAGTAAAAATGCCAAAACAAAAGCTATGAATTTAGTTTTTATTTTTTTATGAAAAACTAAATTCAATACAAAATACATTCCTAAAACAATACTTGGAAGTGTATAAGCCCGGAAGCCATCAATCCAAAAGAAAGATTGTTCAATGGTGGGTGTTAAAACAAGAATAGCAAATACTGATAAAACGCCCAGCAGGATAGATATCCAAACATTATTTTTATCAAGTTGTTTGAATAGCAAATAAATGCCCAAGGTATTTATCACCAGCCAAAAGGTTAGTATCAGAGGCGTAAACCAGATGATGTTATATTCGTCAAAAAAAATTGTCGTTAGCCAATCAAAAGCGTAGGCAGAATATCGCCCACTCCAAGTAATGCGCCAATACCATATTGAACGAAATAAACCTAGTCTGTCGGCATAATAAAATGAACATAAACTATCGCCGAGAAGGCGATTGAATGTGCCTATATATCCATAAATACTTAGGGCAATACTTGTGGGTAAAAATACTAAGATAATAGTTAAGAAATGATTTGATTTTTGCATATAAAATGTTTTGTTTTTAAATTATAAGATTTGGACTATATTGATTATACCCCTGACATTATCTCCGCTTTGGTGTAAAATAGAACACTCGTTCATAAAAGCCGCCCCGCAGGTTTTTATGTAAAATCTAACTGCTTAACCTAACCTGTGGGACGTTACATGGAAAAAAATATGGATTTCAAACTTCAAGCACCTTTTATCCCCATGGGCGACCAGCCCGAAGCCATTCGCGGACTTGTAGATGGCGTGAATAAAGGATTCAAACATCAAGTTTTACTTGGCGCGACAGGCACAGGCAAAACATTTACGATTGCTTCTGTGATTCAAGAATTGCAAAAGCCCGCATTGATTATGGCGCACAATAAAACACTTGCGGCACAATTGTATGCAGAGTTCAAAGAATTCTTTCCTGAAAATGCTGTTTCGTATTTCGTTTCATACTATGATTATTATCAACCCGAAGCCTATGTTCCGAGACATGATTTGTTCATTGAAAAAGAAACTCAAATCAATGAAGAGATAGAAAGACTCCGCCTCGCGGCTACAACTGCTCTTGTCTCGCGTCGCGACGTGATTATAGTTGCTTCTGTTTCCTGTATATATGGTTTAGGGTCACCAGAAGAATTTGGCAAAGGCACAGTGACCTTTAAAGTGGGTGAGATTTATCGACGCAATGCTTTGTTGCGACAATTAATAGAAAGCCAATATCAACGCAATGAAATGGAATTAAGACCTGGTACCTTCCGTGTACGTGGCGACACGTTAGAAATTGTGCCTGCTTATGAAGATAAATTAGGATTTCGCATCACATTTTTTGGTGATGAAGTTGAACGGATTATGCAATTTAGCCCGATGACAGGTGAAATCACAGATGAGCCTAAAGAAGTATCTATTTTTCCTGCCAAACAATATTTAACCGAAAAAGATAGATTGAAAACAGCAATTACAGAGATTGAGAAGGAATTAGAAGAAAGATTGGCTTTGTTTAAGAGTGAAGGCAAATTGTTAGAAGCCCAACGCCTTGAACAACGCGCGCGTTATGATCTAGAAATGTTGAAAGAAGTTGGTTATTGTTCTGGGATTGAAAACTATTCACGCCATTTAGACGGACGTGCACCCGGCTCACATCCGTGGACGATGATTGATTTTCTGCCGAGTGATTATTTGCTTGTCATTGATGAAAGCCACATGACCGTTCCACAGATTCGCGGCATGTATAACGGCGACCGCGCTAGAAAAGAAACATTAGTTGAATATGGATTTCGTTTACCATCTGCATTAGATAACCGCCCACTTAAATTTGATGAGTTTGAAGAAGTGATGGGAAATACAATTTATACATCCGCTACGCCTTCTGAATATGAAATGACACATGCAGAACAAGTTGTGGAACAAATTATTCGCCCGACAGGATTGGTAGACCCCGAAGTGGATGTCAGACCAGTTAAAGGACAGGTAGATGATTTGGTCGGAGAGATCAAGCAGAGGGTAGAAAGAGGCGAAAGAGTCTTAGTCACAACGCTCACAAAAAAAATGTCAGAAGATTTGACGAATTATATGAAAGAGTTGGGAATCAAAGTCAATTATTTGCATTCGGAAGTGGAGACGTTGGAACGCGTCGGCATTTTGCGTGATTTGCGTTTAGGAAAATTTGATGTGTTAGTGGGAATCAATTTATTGCGTGAAGGTTTAGATTTACCTGAAGTTTCTTTGGTTGCAATTTTGGATGCAGATAAAGAAGGTTTCTTACGCTCTGATAAAGCTTTGATTCAGACAATAGGACGCGCGGCTCGTAATGTAAACGGGCGTGTGATTATGTACGCCGACAAAATCACGGACTCAATGAAGCGCGCGATTGACGAGACGAATCGTCGCCGTACCAAACAATTGAAATATAACGAAGAAAAAGGCATTGTGCCAATTTCTATTCACAAAGAAATTCGTGAGTTGAATGAAATGATGAGTGCTAAAGCAGTTGGCGAAGCGAAGGGTGAATATAAAGTTAATAGTATTAGTGGGATGCCACGAAATGAACTTCGTCAGATTGTGCATGAGTTGGAAAAAACTATGAAAGAAGCCGCGAAGAATTTAGAGTTTGAACGCGCCGCTGCCTTGCGTGATGAGTTGTACGAATTGAAAAACTTGCTGGCAGAAGATGAAAGTTTGAAGCCGTGGGAACGGATTAAGTTGTTATCCGGTGAAGAAGAGTAAAGAAACGTCCCGCAGGTTTAAGAGATGAATATTCTTTTCGAGAAAAACCTGCGGGACGGTATTATATAAATTATGCAAACTGACCCTGCATCGCTTGACCCTGAAGAACGTCTAAATAAATTTTATGCTATCGCCTCAGCCGCACTGGGAGTTTTAAGTCTGTGCCTCGGCGTGATACCAGCCTTAGGCACTGTACTTGGGGTTCTCGGAATCATTTTAGGCATTTTAGGTAGAAGGTCAGAAAATAAAAGAGCCGCTACTGTAGGAATTGGATTAAGTGCAATTGGAATTTTGACAGCAATTATTTTTTCGATTTTGGTATATGTGGAAAGGTTTGGATAATATTAAGTGAATGGGGAATAGTTTTTTAAAAATTTTCTAGTATTTGAAGAAAACGGGTTTGACTCATCCCATTAATTGTAAAGATTAATCTAGCAGTGCCTTTTTTATAAGACTCTTCTAGTTTCCATCGCCAAACACAGTCTCCATTTTCATTTGCGATTGTATCCATGTTTAGCATGTCACCAGAACCAGGGATGAAGATGAGATTACAACTTGTGCCAGTCTCCGCTTTGACGGAGACAGTTACATAATTTTTCAGCAATGCTTTTGAGGGAATGGTCACCTCAAAGTTTGGTTCTGATGTGGGGGAAGGGGTAATAGTTTCTTTTACTAAAATGCGCGTAGGCAAACTAGGTGAAAATATATAAAAGATTAAAGTAATACTAACTATAGAAATCAAGCCAAGTAACTTTCTTCTTTTTGTGTTCATACGAAAACATGTATTATTGTTTTACTAACTTCCCAACTTTCAAGCCTTCCAACTTTTCAACGCCACAAGCAAACATAGTGACTTCAATTTGTCTTTTGGTTAACTTCATCACATCCACTGCTTTTTCAGTGGAGATTGCTGCGGCTTTCAAGAAATTTCCAGCCATGCCGCCGAGGGTTGCTCCAAGTGCGATACATTTTGCAATGTCGAGTCCGTCTTTGATTCCGCCTGATGCAAAGATAGTCATATCAGGCGTGGCTTTTTTGACATTCAAAATTGATTCCGCAGTTGGGATTCCCCAGCCGACAAACGTCGCCGCGAGTTGACGAGTAAATTCATCCGGTGCACGGTGCATTTCTACTTGAGACCATGAAGTTCCACCTGCGCCAGCTACATCAATGGCTTTCACGCCACAATCATTTAATAATTTTGCAGTGCGTTCTGAAATTCCCCAACCGACTTCTTTTGCAATGACAGGTACTTCTAATTTCTTACAAACTTCTTCAATCTTTTTTGCAATGCCAGCCCAGTTTGTGTCGCCTGCATCTTGTACGGCTTCTTGTAATGGATTCAAATGCAAATACAAAGCGTCGGCTTGAATCATGTCTACGGCTTGTTTGCATTGGTCAATGCCATAACCGTAATTAAATTGCACGGCTCCGAGATTTGCAAATAACAAAATATCTGGTGCAACTCTTCTCACTTGAAATGTTTTGGCTTGTTCCGGATGTTCAATGGCGGCACGTTGACTTCCGACTCCCATTGCGATGCCACATTCTTGTGCCGCTTCCGCGAGGCGTAGGTTAATTGTCTCTGCTTCGGAGGTTCCGCCTGTCATAGAGCTGATGAGGATGGGTGAATGTAAGCGCTTGCCGAACAGGTTGAGGGTAGTGTCGAGGCGGTTTAAATCCACTTCTGGTAGCGCTTCATGGATGAAGTGATAATTTTCGAGTCCACTGGTTAATGCGGAGCGAACATCTTGCTCTAAGTTGATTTTAATGTGGTCGGCTTTTCTTTGGTCAATTGGCGCAACTTTTGTCATAAGGTAGTGTTCCTGTGATTGATAGATGGCTTGACAGTGCAAGTCAAGCGGTTACAATTTGTCAATACAAAACCCAATTGGAGGCTTTTATGTCAGACACATTTAATGAGTTGAAAGGCATCGTCAAAGATTTGCTCGGTGCAGATGAATCAAAAATTACGATGGAAGCCCGCTTCCGCGAAGATTTGGAAGCTGATTCACTGGACTTGGTGGAATTAATCATGGCGTTTGAAGATAAGTTCGGCGCTGAGATTTCTGATGAAGCCGCGCAAAAGATTACCACAGTCGGTGAGGCTGTTGCGTACATCGACGCGAATAAAAAATAATTCTTTGGATTATAACCGTAGAGCCGCCTAATTAGGCGGCTCTATATGTTTAATTCTCCACATGTTATTGCGAGCCACGCTTTTATTTTTTGTGGCGAAGCAATCTCAAAATTAAGGAGGTCGCTTTGCCTTTGTGGTCTCGAACGCTTTTCGCAAAACTCGCTCAAAGCTACTCGACCAACAGGCTCGCAACGACATTATTGTAAAAGAGTCGGAATTTCTTCCGGATGCTTTGCAACTTTGACTCCAGCCGCTTCAAGTGCCTTGATTTTATCTGCCGATGTGCCTTCGCCACCTTCA
>JAEURF010000062.1 GCA_016789205.1 Anaerolineales bacterium | reverse complement strand
TATCTGGCGCGATTAAACCCGCATCTGGATTCAAACAAAAATCACATGCCAATAATTCTTTATTATTTTTGATGAATTCACCAAGATGCATCGAGCCGATTTCTTCTTCGCCTTCGATTAACCACTTGAGGTTTACCTTCGCTTCGCCCGTGCGCACAATTGCTTCTACCGCGTTGAGTGATGCCACAACCTGACCTTTCATGTCTGAAGTGCCACGCCCAAAAAGATAATCTCCGCGCACCACTGCGTTGAATGGGTCAGATGTCCACAATTCAATCGGGTCAACAGGTTGCACATCATAATGACCATAAATCATAATGGTGGGAGCATTTTTTCCAGCACCCATCCATTCACCATATACAACTGGATGTCCACCGGTCGGCATGATTTTCACATTGTCCATCCCTAATGATTCTAATTGTTTGACAACCCACTCCGCCGCGCGTTGCATATCTGGTTTGTTTTCATCTAAAGTAGAAATTGAAGGAATCGCAGAAAATTCTTGCAGTTCTTTCAAAAACTTATCTTGGTTTGAACGAACATACTCTATGGCTTTGTTTATATCAGACATGTGAGTCTCCTTGTAGTTTTATGGAGTCAGAGAGCTTGCTCTCATGATTTTTAGTAAATGTCAAGAAGCAAACTTCTTGACTCCAAAATTAAGGTTGTGTTGTTTCTGGAACGGCAGTCGCTTCTTCTAATGCACGACGTGTAACCAAATACCATTGATTAATTAAAGCAAGGCGGTCACTCACATCATATAACGGAGGCACTTGCACACCTTGAACTTGTACATCTACACCATAAGAATAGACAGGGTAATACAAAGGAAGAGAAGGCATCTCTTTAGCAAAAATAACTTGAAAATTACGATAAAGGCGCGCGCGGTCTGCAAAATCTGCGGAGGTACGGGCGGTTTCTAAAAATTCGCTAGCAGGGCGGCTATCCCATTGTGAATAGTTTTGTCCGCCAGTGGCTTCGGCTTGATGCCAGAAAAGATATGGGTCTGGGTCTGGCGTGCGAGACATGTTGATATCTGCAAGTACTGCTTCGTAACTTCGGGGAGTCAAAAAGTCATTGACCAAAGAATCATAGGTAACAGATTGCAAATTAATGCGCACACCGATTATCGCCCAATCGGCTTGAATGGATTGAGCAATGCGTGTGTGAATTTCATCATCTGGATGGACAAGCGTAAAGACCAACTGCTGACCATCTTTAGAACGCACATCACTGCCTGCCGCAAAGACAAATCCTTCATCCTTTAGGATTTGAATCGCAGATTCAGGGTCATACGGGAATTTTTCAATCTCATCATAAAATGCCCAAGAACCCGGCAAAATCGGACCATCTGCAATAATGGCTTGACCTTTCAAGATATGCGAGACAATTACATTGCGATTCATTCCTAACAACAACGCTTTACGCAGTTTTTCATTTTGCAAAAATGACACGCTCGGGTTATTCAAATTAAGAAAGACAATACCCATTTGCGGTAAGCGACTGGAATATACAGAAAGTGACGGTTCTTCCAAAGCGGACTGCAAAATATCATTGGTCAAATGGCTAATGCCCAGCACCTCGCCTTGTTCGTAAGCATCCAATGCAGAGGAAGCAGTCGGATAAAACCGAAAGACCACTTGCTCAACAAATGGTGGAGCGAGGTAATAGTTTTCGTTTGCTACAAGGACTACACCTGTAATTTGCCCACCATTCGTCAGTAAACGGTCAAATTTATACGGTCCAGAACCAATTGGGTTTAAGTTGAAATCAATACTCGCAAGTTGGTCTATGGCAACAGATTCCAGTACATGCTTTGGCAAAATACCAAAAGTTGCGTAATCTAAAAATGGCGCAAAAGGTTCAGGTAATTTGAATTGAAAAGTTTTATCATCTAAACGCCGAACTTCAATTTGAGACCATAAATCTTTTATATCTTGCGGGAACAACGAAGCATTACTTTTGATTAATTCAATCGTAAAAAGCACATCGTCACTGGTTACGGGTGTGCCATCATGCCAGACAGCATTTTGACGCAAAGAAAAGTTATATAGCATCCCGTCAGCAGATGTCCCCCACGACTCAGCCAAGTCGGGGATGGGCAAGCCGCGCGAGTCAAATTTAATCAAACTGCTGAAAATGAGGCGATTAATATCGCGGTCTGCGGAATTGTTCCAATCCAACATCGGATTCAACCTGCCCATAGACCCAATCAACGCCTCAGTATAAATTCCGCCGGGTGCGGCTTCGGGAAGAGTAATCACGCTTACTGGTTGTTGGCTTAACAGCAACAACGCCACAACCACCAATGTGACGGCAACCACAAGAATCTGCCAGCGTAATCGTTTCATATATAAGTATTTTATATCATATCCTCACCCATGCCCTTCTCCTAATGGGAAAGGGGTTGGGGTGAAGATATAAACAAAAGACCGCCGCGCCCGCGTTTCAAGAACTGGCACGGCGGACTTTCTTATTTTTTTTATCGCCCAATCAGAAGGATAGTGATGACGAGGCCGAAAAACACCACGCTCAAAACAATCGTCACCCAAAAGAGGACGCGTTCAATCCCACGACGAGCCGTGAAAACACCGCCGGTGTCAGCACCACTTAAACCACCTAAGCCTGCGCCTTTGCTTTGCAAAATCACGCTGAGGATTAAACCCACTGAGGTTATAATTAAAGCAATATCTAAAATATTTTTCATGCTGTTATTTCTCCTTAAATTTAGCGGGCAAATTATACCTTAACTTGCCTTCCATGCCTTAAGCATAAACTAAGTATCTTTCCTTTTTCTTCTTTCATTAATCAAGAAAAGAAAGAGGAAAGAAGAAAGATTTTATACAAGCCTATCATGCACGAAATCACAATTAACCTTCACATGCACACCCGCTACTCGGACGGAAGTGGCACACACAAAGATATTGCCGCCGCCGCTTTTAAAGCAGGCGTAGATGTGGTCATTGTTACCGACCATAATATTTTGGTACAGGGTTTTGAAGGCTATTACAAAGAAAAAAATAAAAAACTGCTCATGCTCATCGGCGAAGAAGTGCATGACCAAGCCCGTAATCCGCAAAAAAATCATTTGCTTGTTTTTGGTGCAAATCGTGAACTGGCTACATTTGCAGAAAACCCACAAAATTTAATTAACCAAGTAGCACATGCCGGCGGAATTTGTTTCCTTGCACATCCCGATGACCCCGAAGCCAAAGCCTTCAACGAAATTGATATTTCTTGGGAAGATTGGTCCGTGCAAAATTATACGGGTATTGAATTATGGAACGCATTAAGTGAATTAAAAACAGTCGTGCCAACAAAACTTCATGGCGCGTTTTATGCTTTCTTTCCAAAATTTGTAGGGCATCGTCCAATTCCAAAGACGATTAAAAAATGGGATGAACTTTTGGAGAGTGGTCAAAAAGTGGTCGCCATTGGTGGCTCAGATGCACACGCTTTACATATGAACATGGGATTTATTCACAAGATTATTTTCCCGTACGATTTTCACTTTCGCACAGTCAACACACACACGCTTCTTTCCACGCCTCTCACTGGTGACGTGAACCTCGACAAATCATTAATCTACAAAGCCCTCGCCAGCGGACATTGCTTCGTCGGCTATGATTTACCCGCACCCACAAACGGATTCCGCTTTTCAGCACAAGGCAAAGATTCTTCCTCCATCATGGGAGATGAAATCCAAGCCAAAGGCGGAGTGACCTTACAAGCAAAACTTCCATTTCATGCAGAAATCGTTTTGATAAAAAATGGTCAGGCGATTCAAACGTGGAAGAATCAAATTGCTTGTACGCATATCACCACAGAACCCGGAGTATATCGAATTGAAGTGTATAAAAATTATTTAGGTAAAAAACGCGGCTGGATTTATAGCAATCCCATTTATGTCAGGTAGCTTTTAGTTAGCAATTAGCTGTTAGCGATTGGCTGTTAGCAAAATCCCGTAGGGATGAAATGATTATAGAAATTCATGCAAAATGAAGATGAACCCCGAAGGGGTGATATAGGGTTGGGCTGAGGCTAAAGAAAAGGTTGAGGGAAACAGAAGCAGGTTTACCCGTAGGAATGAGGCGAGATTGCTTTGGCTTCGCCTCGCAATGACGAAAAATCTGTGGTAAACTTCGCCCCGCTTTAATAATTTAGGTACATTTTATATATGTTCCTTCCGCTCTTGGCGAATCTACGATTTGAACTTGAGCAAACCCATGGAAAGGAGGTTTTCCCAATGCGTAAATATGAATTGATGTGCATTATCCAGCCTGATTTGGATGAGACCGCTTTTAACGGCGTGCTTGACAAGGTAAAAGGTTGGATTAGCGAATCTGGCGGTAGCGTTGATAAGGCTGAGGTGTGGGGCAGGCGTAAACTTGCTTCTTACGTCAAGAAGCAACGTGAAGGTCAATATGTGCTTTTGAATGTGACCATGAATCCTGCCGCAACATCTGACCTTGAACGCAATTTGCGTTATCAAGAATCAGTTTTGCGACACATGCTTTCTGTAGTTGGTTAATGAGTTTTGAATTGCCCGAATTTTCAAGGAGATGAAGATGACTCGCGGACTCAATAAAGTTCAAATTATCGGACATCTTGGAAAAGACCCTGAAATGCGTTACACGCCTTCTGGCAAGCCTGTTACTACATTTTCTGTAGCAGTCAGCCGCACGTGGAACAGCCCAGATGGCGAACGTCACAACGAAACCGAATGGTTCAATATTGTGGCTTGGGGACCTTTGGCTGAAACATGCAAGAATTTTCTTTCAAAGGGTAAGCATGTTTACATTGAAGGACGTTTGCAAACTCGGCGCTGGGACGATAAAGAAGGTGTCAAACATACCACTGTTGAAGTGGTTGCCAATGAAATGATTATGCTTGGAGACCGGCGCGATTCAAACAACCAATCCCAAGAAGCAGAACACGCATCCCCGCCTGACGCAATCACTGGTGCGGCGGAAGATGATTTTCCCTTTTAGTGTAGTCAGCGTTCTCTAACGCTGATGGATACGCCAGAGAGCGTATCCTACACAAATTATTTTTGGAGTATATGTACAATGGCTGAAGAAAGAAATTCCTACGGTGGAGAAGGTGGCGAACGCGGTGACCGCAAGTTTTTTGCGAAACCAAAGTTCTGCGCATTCTGTGCCGATAAAACCCTGACAATTGATTATAAAAATGTTGACCTTCTGCGAAAATACATCACGGAAGATGGCAACATTCGTCCGCGCCGCCAAACTGGCGCCTGCGCAAAACATCAACGTGTAGTTGCGGCGGCTGTGAAGCAATCTCGCCATGTGGCACTTTTGCCATTCAGTGGCGCAGAAAGTATTCGATAATCGCCTTAAACTTTACGGGGCATAGAACAAAACGTCCTGCAATTTAAGTGCGTCGCACCTTTTGCAGGACGGTGTATTAAATCAATTAAGGAAATATACATATGTCGAACGAATCGGGTAACAAGCCCGTATTACAACATAAAAAACATGTTGCCCGCTTGCAACGTGAAAAACAACAAACCCGCCTCATCCTTTACATTTTCTGCGGAATTTTAGGTGCAGTGATTCTATTGCTCATCTATGGCTGGTTGGATATCAATTATTTTCAGGTTCAGCGACCCATTGCAAAGGTAGGAGAAGCGGAAATTCTTCTGAAAGATTTTGAACCGCGTGTAAAGTTAGAACGTCAAAATCTTTTGAATCAATATGTTGAATATCAACAATACGCACAGATATTGGGTAGCGCAGAAACCGCTTCACAGTTTTTAGGATTTGACCTCAATTCTCAATTGCAACAAATACAATTTCAATTAAATACACCTGAAATGGTTGGTCAATCTATCCTAGACCAAATGATTAATGAAGAAATCATCCGCCAAGAAGCGCAGAAACGCGGAATCACAGTTAGTGAAGCAGAATTACAAGAAGCCTTACAAAGTGCTTTTAATTATTTTCCAAATGGCACCCCCACCCCTACCATCACACCAACCCCCTTTGTAACGCCTGAAATGCCAATTGAAGCACTGCTCATCGTCACACCGACATTGCCCGCAACCTCAACGCCATTACCAACAGCTACTGCGATAGACGTAACACCACAACCAACAATGACTTTGACCGCAACAAGCACGCCTCTTCCTACGGGGACAGCTGGTCCTACATCTACACCGTTGCCTACCGCTACACCTTATACAGAAGAAGGCTTCCAAAACACAGTTTCTGACTTAAGTGAAAACCTTGTTAAATTTGGTTTCAGTGAAGATTATTATCGAACTTTCTTTGAAAACCAAATTCTTCAGAAAAAATTACGCGAGCAAATCACCGCAGACGTAAAATCAACTCAAACTCAAGTTTGGGCACGTCACATTCTTGTTGCTGATGAACAACTTGCGAACGACCTCATCGCCAGATTACAAGCTGGTGAAGATTTTGCTGAACTCGCCCAAGAATATTCAACAGACACAGCCTCCGCAGTGCAAGGCGGAGACTTAGGCTGGTTTGGCACAGGCATGATGGTTGCTGAGTTCGAAACGGCGGCATTCGCTCTTGATAAACCCGGTGATATCACACTCACTCCAGTGCAAAGTAGTTTTGGATTTCACATCATTCAATTGGTAGCAAAGCAAGAACGCCCTATGTCTGCTGACCAAATTGAATCTGCAAAAAACGCAACCTTCCAAGAATGGTTAACTACCGCGCGTGAAAAAGACTATCCAGTTGAAACATTTGACTTTTGGAAAACGCGTGTACCCACTGAACCAAACTTTATTACGGCGGCTACAGAACAAGCCTCTGTAGAACAGACTGCCCGCGCAGAATCAATCGCCACCTTCCAAGCAGTGACGTTGACTCCGATTCGATAAATCTCAGGTCATTGTGAGGAGGTCAGTTCGTGACCGACGAAGCAATCTCCTCATTAAACAAAAACTCACTTCTATAATAGAAGTGAGTTTTTATTTGCCGATTCTCTTATCCTCGTTTCAACATATCATCCGTGACTTGGTCTAATCTCAAACTGATAATCTGACTCGCCGAGTCGCGTCCCATCGTCACGCCATAAATCACATCTGCGGCTTGAACTGTGTTGCGATTATGTGTGATGATAATAAATTGTGTATCTTTACTTAAATCTACAAGCAAATCTCTAAAACGCCCGACATTGGCTTCATCTAACATGGCATCCACTTCATCCATCACGCAAACTGGAGTCGGTGAAACTTTTAATAAAGCAAATACCAAAGCAATCGCTGTTAAACTTCTTTCACCACCGGAAAGCAAAGCCAAACCTTGTTCACGTCTGCCGGGCAAACGTGCTTCAATTTCAATACCTGTCTCAACTAAATTTTCAGGGTCAGTTAAAGCAAGTCTCGCTGAGCCGCCACCGAACAAACGCACAAACGTCTCACGGAATTGTTTATCAACCGCATCAAATGTTTTCACAAATTCTTGTTTGGTTAATTCATCTAACTCAGCAACCACTTGTTTCAAATCCGTTTGAGCTTTGCGCAAATCTTCCACTTGCGTTTTCATAAACTCATAACGTTCTTTTTCTTGGTCGTATTCCACTTTCGCATCTGGATTAATCGGACCCATGCGTCGCATCTGCGCCCGATGATGAGTCAATTGTTCTTCCAATTCAGGCGCGAGTTCAGTCACCACAGGCAATTGCTCTACCATGCCTTCAATCGGCAAAGGTACCGGACCCGAAACATCGTCCGCATACTCAAACATTACCAAACCAAAATCATCCGTAATCTTTTGTTGTAAATTTTCTAAGGCTTCATTCTTGCGGAGTTGTTCCAATTGCACCTGACCATACATGCGCTCCCCATTTGCAAACGTCCGTTGGGCATTGGCTTCGGCATCTTGCAAGCGTTTCTCTTCTTGCTCCGCCATAGATAAATCTTTTTCTGCAGGTTCAATTTGTACGCGCATCGCTTCAAGTTGGACATTCAAATTTGTTTCTTGCTCACGGAATTGATTCTTCTCTGCATCCAACCCCAACAATGAAGTCTCTGATTCCTGTAAACGAGTAGATAACTCCACACGCCGCGAGTCAAGCCGATTAATTTCTTCACTGCGTTCTTTTAATTTATTTTGGATTGTCTGTAAACTTTGTTCAGCAACTGCCGCGCGCGTACCCCAATAAGAAACCTGTTCTTGCAATTCCCCTGCTTCTAATTCGTTTAATTTTCCTGCCACAATCTTTAATTCAGATTGTGCATTTGCAGAATCATTTTCCACTTGAACTAAGGCATTGCTTAACTTCTCTTGAAGCAAAACCGACTCGTTCATTTCAGTAGTTAATTGACTTAATTGACTCTTCTGCCATTCCAATTGACGTGACATCGCTTCTGACTCAAGTCCAGCTTGTTGT
>JAEURF010000061.1 GCA_016789205.1 Anaerolineales bacterium | reverse complement strand
TGTGTGGGCTGTGATGTTAAACTTCGCATCCCATTCTGTATTTAACCTGTTTGCCAGTCGTTGAACAATATCTAAGCTTTGAGCATTTCTATCTACCAAACGTAAAGTTGAGCCGCGTAATTTTTTTGAACGAAGCAATGCGGATAATGTATTTTCTCCAAATGATGCGCTTCCCGCGCCGATGACCGTGATAATAGTATTTGACATGAGTTAACTCCAGTGATTATGAAATGTAAACAGGTATGCACGTAAACAGGTAGACAAGAAAACAGGTAAACAAATGGATGATACTCACGACTTGTTTACCTGTCTACTATTTTACTTGTGTACTTGTTTACCTATGTACTTATTTCGCTTCTATCTCCACTTCAGCAGTCATCCCCCATAGCAGACCTTCAATCTGTTCATCTAATTGAATAGTGACGGGAAAAACGACATCGCCGCCGCTCGAATCAGCAATCGGTGATATGCGAATCACTTTGCCTGTAACCGTTTTATCTAACGCTTCGATATAAACATTTACGGTTTGACCAAGTTTCACGCGGGTAATGGCACGTTCGCTTAAATCGGTGGTGATGATTTGTAAATTGTCTAATGTCGCTAAAGTCAATACAACTTGATTGGTTTGCACAAGTTCGCCTACTGCAACATGAATAGAAACAACACTTCCATTAAACGGCGCCAGCAATGTGTTTTGATTCAAGATCGCTTTCGCCGATTCCCAAACTGCAAATGATAGGTCTGCTTTGGATAAAGCTTTCAGATACACTTCTCGTGGAATGGGATACCAACGCACATACCCTGTATTTGGATTGACATACTTAACACGCTCGGCTTTTTGTAATTCAGCGGCGAGTGCGCGAGCGTTGTAATCTTCTTCTGCGGCGATGACGGCGTATTCTAAATCTGGTGTGTTCAATGTAATCAGTACATCACCTGCTTGCACCACGTCACCTTCTTTGACTTTGATTTCTTTAACCAATGCTGAAATCAAAAAACTTAATTGAGAAATTTGTGCAGGCGCAATTTTTGCAGAAGCAATTACAGAGTCGCTTGAAGGTGAAGTGACTGCTTGGGTTGCAGAAACAGGCATCACGGTAGGAAATGAGGCGATTAAGAAAATGGTCAAAATAAAGATTGACCCAATCAACTTTTTCATATCAACCTCACTCTTTCATTTCAACATCGGCGCTCATGCCCCACAACAAACCCGTTGGTTGTTTATCAAATGCCAGCGTCACCTTGTAAACCACATCGCCACCAAGCGTAGAAGAAACGCGGGCAACATCAATCACTTTTGCAGAAAATGTTTCATTCAATGCTTCGACAAATACATCGGCAGGTTGACCAATTTTTATTTTGCCAACAAAGCGTTCGCTTAAATCAGTGGTTTCAATTTGATATGCAGTTAAATCTCCCAACACAATCACTACTTGACCGGGCGTAACGGTTTCACTCGGCGCAATATTTACCGAAACAATTGTGCCAGCAAACGGCGCAGTTAAATTCGATTGTGATGCAAGAATTGCTTTGGCAGAATCTAACAAGGCTTGTGCGCGGGCGACATCATTTTCAGCCACTTCAAGATGTTGAGCATCGGTGCCAACGCGAATGAGATATTTAACTTGGATTTGTGCGGCGGCGAGATTTGCGTCAGCTTCTTTCACTTTCGCTTCTAGGATTGACGTGTCGAGTTGAATCAATACATCCTCAGCATTGACTTTATCCCCAACCTTGACGTTCACAGAAGTCACTTTGCCAACATTGGCAAAGGAAAGGTTTACTTTATTAATTGGAACAATGATAGCCGATGCAGTGATTAAACTTCCGCTATTGGTTTGCGGTTGTGATTCAGTTGTAGGGCTAGCGCCTGAATCTAAAACAATCGTTGGGATTGCTTCTGGTGCGTTGGCTTGACCACACGCGGTGAGAGCAAGCATTGAGATTAATAAAATTAAATAAATTTTCTTCATTCTTGCTCTAATGCTTTCCATTCTTACTATCTTTGGTAATCAAACCATCTTCTAAAGTAACGACGCGGTTTGCATAACCAATTACGCGCGGGTCGTGGGTGGCAAATACAAACGTGACACCCGTTTCTTTATTAAGTCTTTGCATGATGTCCATCACTTGTTTGCCATTTTCAGAATCAAGGTTGGCGGTGGGTTCGTCGGCTAGAATCAGTTTGGGATTTGTAGCCAGTGCGCGCGCAACAGCGACGCGTTGTTGTTGTCCGCCGGAGAGTTGGTCTGGGCGGTGATGTCCACGGTCAGCAAGACCGACTGCTTCCAACATTTCATTAACTCGTTTTTTTCTATCCGCTGGTTTGGTGTTATTTAATAACAACGGCATTTCAACATTTTCATACGCAGTGAGTGTTGGTATCAAGGCGAAGAATTGAAAGACGAATCCGATAGCGCTTTTGCGTAAGTCAGCGCGTTGATTGCGATTCAAGTTGGTGGCATCTTGCCCGTTGATGAAAACACTTCCGCTTGTCGGCTGGTCCAATAAACCAATCAGTTGAAGCAAAGTTGTTTTGCCTGAACCAGATGGACCGACCAATGCAGTAAATTCGCCATCTGTAACTGATAAATCTACGCCGCGCAAGGCTTTGGTTTCGATTTCACCAATTTTGAATACGCGCGTGGCTTGATTAATTTTTGTAACTTCCATGTTAACCTCCAAATCCGTGTAAGGCTTCAACAGGTTCCATGCGCGCGGCAAGCGAAGCAGGATAAAGTGAAGCGACTAAAGTAATAATATAAGTAGCAATGGCTAATGTGATTGTATTTTCCATTGTCAAGTAAGCATAAATGCGTTCTTCAAACAATACGCCAGTGATGCCAAAATCGCCGATATAAAATCCATTGACTGTAAAGTAAGCCACCAACGCGCCGCCGATGATTAATCCGCCGATTACGCCGCCGGTAGCAAGGACTGCGGCTTCGGCTAAAAATTGCGCCATGATGGCACGTCCTTTCATGCCAATCGCGGCAAGGATTCCGATTTCGCGTGTGCGTTCAAAGACTGCCATGACCAAAGTATTGGTGACAACTGTGGCAGTAATTCCCAACACAATCAAATAGATGAAGACAAAGAAAGCATTGGCATAGTTTTCAAACAACACTACAAATTCATTTTGTGCTTGCCATGTCAACACTTTATATTTGGATGATTGAATGGCTTGTGCCACTGGTTCGGCTTGTTCATTTTCTTGTAACAAGACAAAAATAGAACTGGCATGATTTTCTGTTGCAGTGAACGTCTGCGCTTTAGAAAGTGGCATTAATACATTGGTTTCGTCAAAGCCGGGTGTGCGAGTGGTAAAAATTCCGCGAATAGTAAAGAGTTGTTCAACTACATCACCATTTGATGTATTGACCAATAAATTGACTTGGTCACCAACTTTGAGATTTAATTTCTCGGCAAGAATGTTGCCGATTAAGATTCCTTCGCGGTCGTCGGCAGTGATGAATTCGCCGTCAAGCAATCCTTCACGAAATGGTGCGTTTGCTACCGAGTCTGGTTCAATGCCTACGATTTGTACGCCTTTGGATTCATCTCGTTGAGTCAAGATTCCATTGGCAAACAAACGCGGCGTCGCGGCAGTCACTTGCGGTAAGGCTGAGATTTGCGTAATCACTTCATTTGGATTAGCAATCAAATCTTCCCATTTCAGGCTGGTTTTGCCTTCTTCATAAGAAACGGGGCGGATTTGTAAATGTCCGCTTTGCAAGCGAATTGTATTTTTTAATGCACCACGCATCTCCCCTTCTAACACTGAAACCATCAAAAGCAATAACGCCATTCCGCCAGAGACAGCCAATGCAGAAAGCAGTGACCGAGTTTTATTGCGCCCAACATTACGAAAGGCGAGTTTGAATAATTGAGTCATAAGGTTTACCTTTTAATTTGGAGTACAGGAGCTTGCTCCTGTTAGTGCGCCAGCAAGCTGGCTGACTCCAAAATTACACATGATGCAATGCTTCAGAAGGTTCACGCCTTGAAGCGGCAATCGCAGGAATCAATGCGGCGAGTACAGCAATCACTAAAACAACTGCTGAACGCCAAGCAATATTATTTAATCCAAGCGTGGGGTACACACGCCCGCTGATTAATGCAATGTATTCAGCAACACCAGCCATTTGGCTATAGTCCATACCTACTTGACCTAAACTCAAGTTAATCGCTAAGCCAATACCAATACCGGCAATCACACCCACTACGCCAATCATTGCACCTTCCAGCAAAAAAGTTGTTGCAATTTGACTCGGTTTGAGTCCCATGGCACCTAATAAACCAATCTCACGCGTGCGTTCATAAATTGCCATGAGCAAAAGATTCAAGATGCCAATCCCGGCAATCGCCACAATCACGATGCTGAAAATATCCATGACACCGTTTTTCGATGTAATGGCAGTGCCAAGTTCTGGATACGTTTGCGCCCATGATTCAACTTCGTAACCCGGTAACAGAGGAGTCAAAGCAGATATAACGACCGCTTCTTTCCCAACCTGTTTCAGGGTGACTTGAACCTCAGTCACTTGCCCGCGTAAGCCAAATAGACTTTGCGCCTCTGCTAAAGAAACATACACCGCACCCTTTTCAAGGGACGGCATTCCAATATCATAAATACCAATCACGGTCATTGTGCGTTGACGGTTTTGTTTGTTGATGTCGCTTCCAACCAGAGTGACGCGGTCACCTACGTTTAGGATTAACGCATCTGCTAAACCTCTGCCGATGAGAATCACATCTTCATCGGTTGATTGTAAAAAGCGACCATCTACAATGTTTTCAGCAATCAAACTAATTGGTGCTTCGGCTTCTGGTTCAATGCCGATGATGCTAAGCGGAAATGCACCCTCGCGATTGCTGAGCAATCCACCAGTTTGGATTCTACGTGTAGCGGCAATCACATCAGGTTGAGATAATGCCGCAGTGACAACGCTCAGGTCGTCGGTCAGAGGAAGAAGCGGATTGCTATCCACTTTTTCACGATAGCCATCGGCATGAATTTGAATATTTCCTCCTAGCACGCGCACGGCATTCCCTGCAATGGCATCGTTGAAGCCAGCAGTTAAGCCATCATAAAACATCATAAAGCCAAGCGACAAACCCATCGCAATAGCGATGATGAGCGTGCGGCGACGATGCCGCCAAATGTTTCGCCAGGCGAGGCGTAAATAAAGAGTCATATTATCTCCTTTCTTTGAAGCTTGCAGAAAAATCCGATTCTGTTTTTCGCAAGCCATATTCCATTACGTACAACAACTTATCAATCATTTCTTGTGTCTTCTTAGAGCGCACCCATTTCATAATATCTTTTTGTTTCATGCCTTCATTCAAAATGTAGTTACTGATGGCGTTGCTCCAAGTTTCCATTACCATTACTGCGAGTTCTATATCTACACTCGGGTCAACTTCTCCGCTTTGGATGGCTTGCTCAATCATCATGTGCATTGCTTTGTTCGCTTTTTGACGTTGCTCTTCAAAAGTTTTTCCGTAATATAAACCTTCACTCAGTAAGACACGACTAACAGCTTGCGTAATGCGCGGATAAGCGGAATTAAATTCCATACCCGTCTTAATCATCCAGCGGAAGTATTGAAACGTATCCATGTGCTTACTTGGCGGATGCTTGCTTTTGAAGAAATCCATTTTTTCTTTTTCAAGTACAGACATTAAATACATGAAGACGTCTTGCTTGTCTTCAAAGTATTGATAAAAACTTCCTTTGGCAATGCCGCTGTTTGCCACAATGCGATTCGTAGAAGCATTTTCCAAACCGTATTCGGCAAATTCATCAATAGCGGCATTGATTATCGTATTGCGTTTTTCTTCAGGAAGATTGAGAAATGTTTGTTTGGGCATAGAATGCATTATTCCATTTTATAACTTAATTTATTTTTCAAGATTAATTCCACACCGTCCCGCAGGTTTTATGATTAATTATTGTTTTTTTACTTAAACCTGCGGGACGTTCTTTATATTTACTTCAACACTTCATCTAACCAATCAAACATAGTTTGATTCGGCAATGCCAAATTATTCACCTGACAATGCGCCTCCCCGCCTTGTGCTTTGGTGAAAATCACCATTTTCTTTTTCGGGTTGGGCAATTGTTCAAAACATTCGCGCACAATTTTCAAGGTCACATCCGCTTCGCCATCACCAGCCAACAACAAAGCCGGGATTTGAATTTGTTTCACATCCACTTTGCCATTGGTTAAATAATCCCAAGCTTTCGCAAAACGTGCGGCAATATCTTTCGGATTAAAACTAATCTTCAAACCAAAACGCCAAACGATTTGGTCAAATGCAATGCGACTAATCGGGTCATGGCGATTATGTCCTTTTTGTTGCGCCAACACTGAACGAAATACATCCGGCATCGGCGGATTTGCAATCATGGCTTTCAAACGTGAATCAAATCGTGCGGCTTTGAAAGCAATATGTCCGCCCCAACTAAATCCAAATATGGCAAGTTTATTCGCATCAACTTCTGGACGTGAAAGCGCATAATCTACTAACGCTTTTGCAGTCACTTCCATGCGCGCGCCAAAATGCAAACCCTGGTCAGGATTCATCCCCTGCCCGGCTAAATCCGCAGTGATGACGTTATATCCGCGTGCGGTTGCAGATGACGCCACCATGAAGTAACAATCCTCTGCCCATGTCTCCACGCCTCCGACTACGATGAGAGTTGGTCTTGCTGTGCGGCTTTTATCTACGCTCCAAAAATATCCGGATAATTTCTTATCGCCAAATGGAACTTCGATGGTTTCAATCGGTGTGTCAAAAAGTTGAGCGGCTTTACGAAAACAGGCTTGCATGTTCTGCCAATGTTTATAAAAGTCAGCATGTTTTTGACCCATGATGAATAACGGTGCACGGTAATATGTGCAAGCACGTAAAAACATTTTGCGCGCGGATTCTTTGTCACCGCGTTTCAAGGCTTCTTCAGCCTGTGACTCAACTCGTCCTGCCAATGCAGACCATTCTGTATACCAAGCCTCAACATTTGCATTCGGAATTTTTTGGACAGCTTCCATGCACTCGGCTTTATCAGCGCCATCATAAATTTCACGACCTAAAATCCAAGATAAATAATAGTCCATGTCTTTATGGTCGAAATGAATTTTTTCCAGACTCCTCTGGGCGAAAGCAGTATTTTGATTTGCCATTCTTACCTCATTAGTAAATAGATTCCGCCAACAATTGTGGCGATTCCGACGACGCTGAAAAAGAGTACTGTCCCTTTTTCAGATAACAATTGCACAAAGCCTTGTATCTTGCCGAGATTCCAAATTGCTTTGGGTTTGAAGATTGCAAGTGAGATTGTGGCAACCCCATAAAGAATAAGTGCGTATGCGATGATTGTTAATGTATCCATAATTTTTCTCCTTGTGATGTGGGGCGAGATGACCTCGCCCCTACGTTTTTTATTGATGTAACACCTTGTAAAACCTTCTTGCAAAAAAGACTGTGACTAGTAATTGATAAACAACTGCAATCACTACATACAACCAAACATTTGACTCACCAGCAGATAACATCCAATATACTTTGAGGGGCCAGTAGGTAGGTAAAAGCCCGAATACCAACTCCCAGTTTGAAGTCACGAAATAGGCGAAGATGGGAGCGAGTAAAAAGACGCCGATTAATTTCATCAAAGCAAAGCCTTGAATTTTATTGTCAGCAATCGAAGCCAGTAATAATGCCAACATGGGAGCCATCGGTGCGGCAGCAATTCCGCAAACCAAAATCATCGGCGCATTGAATGTGTTTAAGTTTGCCAATGGAAAGACGATGAAAAACATAAGTATCGTCAAAATGATTGGCACGGACACGCGATAGATGAGATAACTACTCAATGGCATGGGCGTGACTTGTAGCGCGGTTAGTGTGCGGTCATCTTTTTCATCTAATAAAAGAAAACCAATCACTGAACCAAAGACCATTGGACACAGCCCAATAAAGAAATAAGATAGTAAAACGGGATAGTATGTCGTTAAGTCAAAATTGTATTGTTCAAGCAAACGTGAAGTTAGCGGTGGAATGCCGAAACGTGCAAACAATGCCATCAAGATGGGAATGTAAATCATCCACGCCACTAAACTATCGCGGCGGATGTTGCGAATGTCAATGGGACCTAATGAGCGAAGAACTTTGGTCATGTTCATTTTCTTCTTACTCCTTCTTTTACAACCACAAACTTATGAAAGGCTCGCAAACTGAAATACATCGCAATGCCTATCCATAGAATCGAGTATCCGAAGCCGTACACAAGTTGCCACGTTGGCACTGAAGCGAATGAACCTTGAATTAAAATCAAAATCGCTTGCAGTGGATGTAGAAACATTATCGGATTGCGCCAAATATCAAAGTAATACAACAATGGCAATGAAAATCCCATTGTCCAAATCACAGATGGCAAAAGAAATTCGCTGATTGAGTCATAA
>JAEURF010000060.1 GCA_016789205.1 Anaerolineales bacterium | reverse complement strand
TTATTTTTATGTATTCCACAGGTGACCAACGGAAATCTTGCTGGTCCCATGCTCGCTTCATTGACATTATTAACCTTCGCATCTTTTGAAGCCGTCACGGCACTTCCACTTGCCGCCCAAGCATGGAATTCATCACGCGAAGCCGCTAAGAGATTATTTGAAGTTGTAGATACAGAGCCAGAAATTAAAGAACAGTTATCAGTTATCAGTAATCAGTTATCAGTAAAAAATTACCAATTACAAATTACTGATTTATCTTTCACCTACCCATCTCAAACCACACCAGCCCTTCAACATTTGACCTTTGACCTTCAACCTTTGACTTCCATTGCTATTGTCGGTCCGAGTGGCGCAGGGAAAAGCACAATTGCAAATTTGATTTTGCGATTCTGGGATTATGAAATTGGTGAAATTTGTTTGGGCGGAAAAAATGTCAAATTGCTGAATCAAGATGAAGTCCGCGAAAGATGCGGATATGTATCTCAAAATACATATTTCTTTAATACATCCATTTATGAAAATTTGAGATTCGCAAAAAAGAAAGTCACCAAAGCAGAAATTGAATCAGCCTGTAAATCAGCACAAATACATGATTTTATTTTGAGTCTGCCAAAAGGATATGACACGATGATTGGCGAACAAGGTTTGCGGCTTTCTGGCGGAGAACGCCAACGTTTAGCAATTGCACGTGCATTAATTAAAGATGCACCGATTTTGATTTTAGATGAACCAACTGCTAATTTAGATGCACTCACTGAACAAGAAGTTTTGAAAACTTTGTTTACTATTATGAAACAAAAAATTTCATTATTAATTACACATCGTTTAATGGGTTTGGAAAATGTAAATGAAATTTTGGTGATGAATCACGGCAAAATTGTTGAACGTGGAAACCATCAAAGTCTAGTGGAAACGCAGGGCTTATACCGCCATTTGTTAGGCTTGCAAAATCGTATGTTGACCGAAAAATAATCGCTTGCAACTCTTTTGTGTAAGTGCTATAATTTGAGTATCTCCCCAGACGCTTGAAAATTGAGATTTTCAAATTAAGTGGTTAACCTTGCGCGTCTGAAAAATTGTAACGAGAACCTTGACTAAAACCCCAAATTCACGAATCACATCCTGAGGAAATTCACCAGCCCATTATAGAGGGGACTGGTTGTTTTTGCATTTTTAATTCCACATTCCCAAAAGAGAACACAACATGAAAATACTTGAACTAGAAAATGAACCCCTTTCAAAATTACGTGGCATAGCCAAAACTTTCAACATCCCCAATGCCAATCGCTTGAAGAAAGAAACGCTGGCGATGCTCATCCGTGAGGCAGAAGCGCAAAAAGAAGGCATTGAATTGCGTGGTGGTATTTTGGAAATTATGAGTGAAGGAATTGGCTTTTTGAGAGCCACCAACTATCGCATCAGTGACCAAGATGTATATGTTTCACAAGCACAATTACGAAAATATGATTTACGTGCAGGCGACCTTGTCATAGGTCAAGTGCGCCCACCACGTGAAAGTGAACGTCACTTCGGTTTGCTCAAAGTCGAATCCATCAATGGCATTGAACCAGAAGAAATGACTCGCCGAGTCGTCTTTGAACAACTCACCCCAATTTTTCCAGATACAAGATTTGACCTAGAAACAGACCAAGCCACATTAGCCCCGCGTTTAATTAACTTAATAGCACCCATCGGCAGAGGGCAACGCGGATTAATTGTTTCACCCCCTAAGGCGGGCAAGACCACAATTCTCAAACAAATTGCAAACTCAATTTCAACCAAATACCCAGACGTACATTTGATTATTGCCCTCATCGGCGAACGCCCAGAAGAAGTCACCGACATGGACCGCTCCGTAGATGCAGAGGTAGTCGCCTCTACATTTGACGAGCCAGTCACCTCCCACGTCCGCACAGCAGAATTGGCATTAGAACGTGCTAAGCGTTTGGTAGAGATTGGACGCCACGTGGTAATCTTAGTGGATTCAATCACCCGCCTCGCCCGCGCCTACAACTTGGTCGTTAATCCCTCAGGCAGGACGCTTTCGGGAGGCATGGACCCATCGGCTTTGTACCCACCAAAAAGATTTTTTGGCGCGGCACGTAATGTAGAAGAAGGCGGCTCGTTGACCATTATTGCCACTTGTTTGGTAGATACAGGCTCCCGTTTGGATGATGTCGTCTACGAAGAATTCAAAGGCACTGGCAACATGGAATTACACCTCTCACGCAAATTGCAAGAACGCCGTACCTACCCAGCAGTAGATATTGAACGCTCATCCACCCGCCGTGAAGATTTATTGCTTGGACCTGATTTGTTGCAACGAGTTTGGTTAATGCGGCGTATGTTTATTCAAATGACAACGCAACAACCGCAGGGCGCAGGCATGGACCCAGCCGTTGCTACCGAAGCAATTGTGACACGTATGGAAAAATCAAAAAATAATATTGAATTTTTGGAAAACCTCGGCAAGAACGATTTATAAATTAGAAAATGAAAACATTGTTAGAAAAAATCAAATCGCTTTTTACGCAAAAACCAAAACCTGCGTCTGAACCGCAGGCACAATCTGCGGTGGATGAACCACCGACTGAACCGCGCTCGAAACAAAAACCGAAAGCGGATAGGTTTACGTTAATCAGTTGGGTTGTGACGATTGTTTTGGTGGTGAGTTTGCTTGGGTCAACCTTGTACTATAAAAGCACGTTACCCCCAACAGTTGTCACTGCGCCACCACAAGCGACAGAGGAATCTACAGGTGTAGGTCAGCCGCAGGTTGGCGCACCAAATGTCACCGTAGAAGGAAGCGGATTTTTTCAATCCATTTTTCGCGAGTTGCAATTAAAGACAAACATCCCTGAACGTGAACGCACCGAACCTGTACTTTATCGCGTCTCGCGGGGTGATGCCATGTATAACATTGCCGAAAACTATAAAATCAAAACAGAAACGATTTTATACGTGAATGAGCAGTTAGAAGATAATCCGCATAGTTTACGCCCCGGCATGGAGTTGACCATTCCCCCTGTGGATGGCATGTATTATGTTTGGAAAGAGGGCGATACGTTTGAATCTGTGGCAGATAAGTTCTACGCTGAAGCGCAAGACATTATTGATTTCACAGGCAATAACATTGATTTGACCGACCCAAAAGTTGAAGTGGGGACAAAAATTTTTATTCCGGGCGGTTCACGTGAACTGCGCAACTGGGCGGCAGATTTGCAAACTGCAACACGTGGTGCAGGCACAGGTACCGGTGAAGTTAACCAAACGAATGTTTGCGGTGGCGGACCTGTAGCAAGCGGCTTGGGTTGGCCCGCAGATAGTCACGCACTTTCTGGGAATGCGTATGGACCCGGTCACTTAGGAATTGATATTGATGCGCCAGAAGGGTCAAATGTATATGCGGCTGGTACAGGTGTAGTCACTATGGCGCAAGGTGGCTGGAATTATGGCTATGGCAACGTGGTACAAATTGACCACGGCAATGGCTATGTGACCATCTATGCCCACTTAAGTACAATTTTTGTTACGCAATGCCAGACTGTTGGTCAAGGCGCAGTGATTGGGCTTTCCGGCAACACAGGTAATTCATTCGGCGCACATTTACATTTCGAGATTCGCATCGGCGGTTCGAATATTAATCCGTATGAAATTGTGCAATAGTGATATGTCATTGCGAGGGCGGTTTGTTGCCCGAAGCAATCTCCTAATAACATAAGATTGCTTCGCTACAAAAAACAAGCGTTAGGCTCGCAATGACATCATATAAAATGAACGAAACCTCCCTCAAAAAAGCGTTATCAAAAATAAATATCGGCGGGTTACGTTATTTTGATTCCATCGGCTCAACCAACGACGAAGCCCTCGCATGGGCGGCAAGCGGAGCAAAAGATTTTTCGATTGTCATTGCAGATGAACAAACACGTGGACGTGGCAGACTCAACCGTACTTGGCATACGCCAAAAGGAAGCGCTTTGGCTTTGAGTATCATCTTACGCCCTGCCGCATCTGCACTCCCGCATCTTTCCCGGACGGTCGGCTTGGCGGCGCTTGCCATCTTTGATTCACTCCTCAACATCGGACTCGTACCTAAAATCAAATGGCCCAATGATATGTTATTAAACAATAAAAAAACTGCAGGTATTTTGGTCGAATCGGTTTGGTCTGGTAGCGAAGTCGATTCGCTTGTGATTGGCATAGGAATGAATGTTTACAAAGCCTCTACCCCGCCAAACGACGCATTAAAATTCCCTGCAACAAGCATTGAAGATGAGTTAGGCAAAGAACCGCCAGCACGTGAAGAAATTGGCAGAGACATCTTAACTTCTTTAATGCTATGGCGTGAAAAAATGATTTCTGATGAAATCATCAAAACTTGGGAAGAACGGCTCGCCTTTCGAGGCTGGCAAGTGCAAATTACCTCAAATGGTGAAATAGCCAACACAGGCATATTAGATGGGCTTGAATCAGATGGAAGCCTACGCTTACAAGATGAAAATGGTCAACCTGCAATAGTCCGGTTTGGGGATGTCAGCCTACGCCCTACCGCGTGATATACTTTTATAATCTAACTTGTCACGCTTGTGGCGTGACTTACAACGAGGTCAATGATTATGTTTGATAATCTTCGTGAAGAATCTTCAAAAGACTTTGATGAGCAAGCTAAATTTCAACCGGCGGCTGGTACAAGGCGGACAGGTGGAAGGTCAGGTCGCTTTTTGGGCATGACGTCTATTCAACGCTTTGTGATTGTGTTGCTCATTATGTTTACCGTATGTGTGCTTGGCACATTATGTCTGCTAGCAACGCAAAGGATTATGTTCTAAAATATTAAGTCCTACAATGGCTCAAGCAGTCATCGTGTCGGCATGTTAAATAAAAAACCTGCGCCATTTCGGCACAGGTTTTTTTATTTACACTAATTTTGGCTGTTCTTCCAATTTTTCGCCTTCTTCGATTTGTGCGCCAGCCTTTTTCAAATCTTCTGCAGAGATGCGCGCCATCGAAGCGACCGTATCCCCTTCTTGCGGTTTGATGAGATGCACGCCTTTTGTCGCTCTCCCAGATTGCTTTACATCTTTTACTTTCAAGCGGATAACAACTCCGTTTGCAGTCATAATCGTTAGGTCATCATCTTTTTGTACCAAACGCGCAACCGCAATCTTGCCAATTTCTTTGAGCGCTTTTTGGTCAATGGTTGAAATGCCGTTTGTAGCACGTCCTTTAGGAGCATATTCTTTTAAGGGTGTTTGCTTTCCAAAACCATTGGTGGTGACCACAAGCAAAGCGCCATCTTTTTCAACAACATCCATGCTGGTGACGGCATCGCCGGGCTTTAACTTAATCCCTTGCACGCCTGCAGCTTGTCTGCCCATTGCTCTCACTTTGGTTTCGCTAAAACGAAGTGCTTGTCCATTTTCTGTAACGATGATAATTTCATCTTTGCCAGAAGTGAGTCGTGCCCAGCCTAAGGTGTCACCGTCGTCTAAATTCATAGCAATCAAGCCGGAGGGTCGCACAGAGGCGAATTCTTCCATCGAAACACGTTTAATGCGTCCACGTCCGGTCATCATCATACAAAAAGTGTTCGGCGAAAAATCGCGAACAGACATAGCCGCTGTGATTTTTTCATTGGGACCTAATGCCAAAATATTGACCAGTGGAATACCTTTTGTGGCGCGGTCTAAATCTGGGATTTGATATACCTTTTCAGAATATACTTTGCCTTTATCTGAGAAGAACAACATCGTATCGTGACTACGCGCCGGAATGAGCATCACCACTTCATCTTCATCTTTGGTGGTGTGGCCTTTTACGCCGCGTCCGCCGCGGCTTTGAGATTTGAAAGCAGTTGCGGCAATGCGTTTGATGTATCCACGTTCAGTTAAACTAATCAAAACAGATTCATCGGGAATTAAATCTTCATCATGAATATCTTCTTTGGCTTCAGCGGCAATGCGCGTGCGGCGGTCATCGCCATATTTTTCGGCGATTTCATTCATGTCATCTTTAATCAATGCCAAAATTTTCTTTGGGTTAGCAAGCAAATCTTCAAGATGTTTAATGGTTTCAGAAACTTGTTTATGCTCTTCTTCAATCTTCCAGCGTTCTAATGCGGCAAGGCGGCGCAATTGCATGTCTAAAATGGCTTGCGCTTGCAATTCACTCAATTTGAATTTTTTCATCAAACTGGTTTTGGCTTTTTCAGCATCTTCGGCTTCACGGATGGTTTTAATCACATCGTCAATATTATTTAATGCAATCAAATAACCATCTAAGATATGAATTCTAGCTTTGGCTTTGTCAAGTTCAAATTGTGAACGGCGCGTAATTACAACTTGACGATGTTCGATAAAAATTTGCAGTAAGCGTTTCAGTGATAATGTACGCGGTTCGCCATCTACCAATGCGAGCATTTGCACACCAAACGTAGATTGCAACGCCGTATATTTATACAGTTGATTCAAAACTTTTTTAGGTTGGGCGCCGCGCTTTAATTCAATCACAATGCTCATACCGCGTTTGTCTGATTCATCGCGCATGTCTGAAATTTGGTCAATCTTGTCAGAGCGCACCAGTTCGGCAATCCGTTCAATCAAAGTAGATTTATTAACTTGATATGGAATTTCAGTGATATTGATTTGATAACGCCCGGCTTTGGTCTCTTCGATGTGAGCAATACCGCGCATCACAATTCTGCCTCGACCTGTTCCATACGCGGAGACAATTCCCTCCGTGCCAACAATCATGCCACCGGTCGGGAAGTCCGGTCCTAACACAAACTTCATCAAATCTTCGGCTGTAACTTCTTCTATCTTGTCATAATTATCAATTAGGTGATTAATTGCCCCAGTTAACTCGCGCAAGTTTTGCGGCGGAACGTTGGTCGCCATACCGACTGCAATACCGGATGCTCCATTAAGTAAAAGGTTGGGGACTCGAGCAGGTAGAACGAGGGGCTCTTGAAGCGAATCGTCGAAGTTTGGACCAAAGTCAACAGTGTTTTTTTCCAAGTCCGAAAGCAATTCTTCCGCCATTTTTTGCAAGCGGGCTTCGGTATAACGCATCGCGGCAGGTGCATCCCCATCTACTGAACCAAAGTTACCCTGACCATCTACCAGCAGATAGCGCATTGAAAAATCTTGCGCCATACGTGCCATAGATTCATACACAGCCGAGTCACCATGCGGATGAAATTTACCCAAGACTTCACCGACAATACGCGCCGATTTCTTGTAAGACGAGTTTGAACGAATGCCTAACTCGTGCATGGCGTACAAAATTCGCCTGTGGACAGGCTTTAGCCCATCACGGGCATCTGGCAAGGCACGCGCCACGATGACGCTCATAGCGTAATCGAGGTACGAGGAACGCATCTGGGCGTCAATATCTACATTTTCGATGTTTCCAGCAAGTAAATTTTCTTCAGCCATAATTTCCTTCTTGAATAAAACCCTAAAGGTCTTTTTAGTGAAAATTGAGCAAATCTGGGGAGGTTTGCAGACCTTTAGGGTTTAGTTTATTGGCATAAAAAGACACGAAGGTGGGGGGAAACTTCGTGTCTGACTAATAGATGAAGCGAAGGCTTCTTTTATAGTGAAATTATACCACTGTTGGGGGTAAAAAAAGTAACCAAGCATACAAGAAAACAGGTACACGAGACCGTTTTATGCGTGTCTACCTGTGTACCTGTTTACTTAACTAAACCTGTGCCGAAGGAGGGACTTGAACCCTCATGAGATTGCTCTCACCACGCCCTGAACGTGGCGCGTCTGCCAATTCCGCCACTTCGGCAATTCGATTAGATTGGCGGGTTGAATTTTATCTCAAATAAAGCGAATGTCAATTAGCCGATAGCGATTGGCAATTAGCAATTATTTATGGAACCAAATTTGCATGAAATACGTTAAGCATATACTCCTAACATTTTTGTATTGTTAAATCATTACAGTACTGTTAGGGGATATATCTTTTTGTATTAAAAGTAGTTATATTATTTGAAGAAGAAAGGAGTTGTAACATGTTCTTACTTGCAGTAGTGATAGTGCTTCTACTGCTCGTTCTGGCAGGCGCAGATTTATTCGTCGCCCAATACAGCCAAGAGGAACTCAGCAATATGGGAGTTCAAGAGCAATGAAAGAAGACTATCCCAATCCCTAGCCCGATGCGAAAATTCAGACGCGTCGGGCTTTTTCTTTTAATCGCCTCTTCCCTACCGCTCGGTAGGTGTGACTAGATTGCGATATAATACAAGGGTCAACAAAGGACAGGCACACGATGGCAGTTACCCCACTCTTTACCCAAATCGAAAAGACCATTGCACTTAAATCAGGCACGGTCGTCTTAGAAAATCACAGCGGATTCCCGTTTGGAGAATCAAATTTATATTTGGTCGGTTCCAACGGAGAAATCGTCTGGAAAGCAGAAAAATCCGATGCACGGACTTTGTTCACCAAAGTCAAGTTGAATGAAGATTCCACACTCTCCACCTTCACCACCAGCGGTCAATTCTGTGACATTGAC
>JAEURF010000005.1 GCA_016789205.1 Anaerolineales bacterium | reverse complement strand
CATAACAAAAAGTACCTCCTTTGATATTATCGCACAAGGTACTTTCTTTCCTGTCTTGTTTTTTGGGGGCAGTTCAGACCTCGGAGTTTTGTTTTAATTATTTCTTACTCGGTTTTGCCATTTCATCCCTTCGACAGGCTCAGGGCAGGCTTTCACCGCATGATATAAATTTTCAGCAGTCAATTAAGACCTGACACCATGTTTTTATACAAATTAGGCTACATCTCGCGTCGGGATAAATCCCTCGCTCAGTACATGGAAAGCCCTTCGGGCTATGCAACGAGTCCACTTTAGTGGACTTTCATGAACTGAGGCAGGGCTTTAGCCCGCCGATTCATGGAAATTAAGTCTAATTGGCTGGTATTAATCAACATGATTCAATCACTTGTACGTTATTTTGTACGAAATTTAGATGTCATGTCTGAAAGCAGTTTTAATTTATTTCTTCACCGGCTTTGCCATCTCATCTTTTACAGCGTGATACAAATTCTCAGCCTTGAGTTCACTCAACGAATAACAAGGCGACTCTAAATGGTCGGCTAATTGTTTTGCAAGACCTTGGTCAAAGGCGGCGTGTTCCATGTTGATGACCACTGAACGAATTTTTTCCATTGCAATCATTTCTGCAAATTTAAATGATTCTTCTTGTGGAGGCATGGTTCCTAATGAAACATTGCCTGCGCCATCAGTCATGACCATTAACAATGGTTCAACATCAGGGTGAATATGCTTTTCATGTTTCAAGACATCATATGCCATGAATAAACCTGCTGAAAGTGGAGTCTTTCCGCCGACAGGAATATCCATGAGTGCGCGTTGTGCAAGTTGAATTGAGTTAGTGGGAGGTAAAACTAATGTGGCACGATCTTTTTGAAAGACGATTAATCCGACACGGTCACGGCGTTGATATGCGTCTGTCAGCAAAGAAAGAATCGCACCCTTAGTGGCATTCATACGTTCGGCTACTGCCATAGACCATGAAGCATCTACAAGAAATAAAACAAGATTTGCAACCCGCTTGACGCGAATCTTGCGTTGTAAATCGCCCTTCTTAATCGAGAAGGCTAATTTTTTTCTTTCTTCTATTCTTTGTTTTTGGAATGGAGCTGCGGCACGGAAAGTTGCATCAAATGCAATATCCGTTAAATTATCACCAGCAGGTCTGGCTTTGATATAGCGTCCGGATTTTCGCTCGGTTTTCGTTAAAGAACGCCGACCTGCTTGTTTACGAGTTAATTTATCAAGCGGTGTATTTAATTTTCTTGGCTGAAATGTCTCGCCTGGTTTAACTTTTTGTCCGCCTTCCCACCAATTTGAGTTTGTGTTTGCAAACACATCTTGTGGCATGGGTTCAGGCTGACCGGTCTGTGGGCTTTCATCAGACATCTCATCTTCGAGTTTTAAGTTTTTTTTTCCTCAGACTCGCCTTTTTTTTCGCTTTCAGATGAATCATCGGTTTCATCACTCGGCATAGATTGCCCCGCCAATTGCTCAATGCGTTCTTGCAATTGTTCAGTGGTCATTTCGGCTTGGTTGAATGGCGTGCGTTTGATGCGATGTGGAAGCGCTAACTCTGCCGCCAAAGCAATATCATGGTCATTGATTTTCGTCCGCCCTTCAAATGCCGCTTCTGCACGCGCCGCTTTCAGGATGACTAAATCTGCTCGGTGACCGTCAACATTTAACGACGCCGTCAGCGCGGCGATGGAAAGTAAATCTCGGCTGGTATGAGTCACTTGGTCAACGAGTTCACGTCCGCGGGCGATTTTTTCGGAGAGTTCTAATTCTTTTGGCATCCAATGATTGCGAAAGGCTTCGGCATCTTTTTCGTAAGATAAGTTTCTTTCCATAATGGTCACGCGTTCACGTGCATCACGAATGCCGACGATATCTACAGAAAGAGCGAAGCGGTCTAACAATTGTGGACGAAGGTCGCCTTCTTCAGGATTCATTGTCCCGACGAGAATGAAGCGTGCTGGGTGGGCAAAGGAAATGCCTTCGCGCTCAACAGTGTTGACGCCCATTGCGGCTGAGTCTAGGAGAATATCCACAACATGGTCGTCAAGTAAGTTGACTTCATCAATATAAAGCAAACCACGATTTGCACCCGCTAATACGCCAGGTTCATAATGGCGTTCGCCTTTTTGAATTGCTTTTTCAATATCTAATGTGCCAACCACGCGGTCTTCTGTGGCTGAGACAGGTAAGTTTACAAACGGGGTTGTGCGATTGATTGTTGGAACTTTTTTTCCATCGGCATGGCGTTCTTTACATTCGGTACACCAGGCAGAAGGTTTATCAGGGTCACAACCGAAGCGGCAATCTTGAACAACATTGACTGGTGGAAGTAATGCGGCAAGTGAGCGCGATGCAGTGGATTTGGCTGTGCCACGTTCACCACGAATCAACACGCCGCCGATTCTGGTATCTACGGCATTGAGAATTAACGCACGTTTCATGCGTTCTTGACCAACGATGGCAGTAAAGGGAAAAATAGCAGGCATTTATAATCTCCAGCCCGTGATTATACCCGAATCGTTCAAGCCTGCTACCACTCTGTATAACTAACTTGTTCATATGGACTTTTGAAGGGGATAGGGTTGTCAAGTTGCCCTTTCAACTGTATAATCCTTTCATCTTTGTTAAATCGGAGTATCACGAGTGAATAATGAAAATGAAGCCCTGAGCGGGTCAACGAATGCGCAGGGAGATCAAGCCAACAATCAATCTATGGAGGCGTTGTTAGCAAACGAATCGTTAAACATTGATCTTCCTCAAGCAGGAGAAATTCGTAAAGGGACTATTGCCAGTATTTCGCAAAATCAAATTCTCATCAGCATTGGTGCGAAATCTGAAGGCGTGGTTGCGGGTCGTGAGTTAGAACAATTAACTCAAGAAGAACGCGACGCGTTACAGGTTGGTCAAGAAATTGATGTGTTTGTTGTCATTCCCGAAGATGCAAATGGGAATGTTGTGCTTTCTTTGAAGCGTGCTCTCGAGCAAATGACTTGGGAAAATGTGGAAAAGATGATTGCTGATGAAGCCGTGATTGATACAAAAATCATTGGCTTTAATAAAGGTGGTTTGATTGCCGCCATCGGCAACCTACGTGGGTTTATTCCTTCATCACAAGTTAGCCAAGCCCGCCGCTCACAATCTTCTGGTGATAAGCCTGAACAACGCTGGCAAAAAATGGTTGGTCAGCCGATTTCTGTGCGCATCATTGAAGTAGACCGCGAACGTCGCCGTTTGATTCTTTCAGAACGTGCCGCTAGCACTGAATCACGTTCATCGTTGAAAGACCGTGTGATTGGTGAATTAGAAGAAGGCAAGTCTTACACGGGGCGCGTCACCAGCCTCGCAGATTTTGGAGCATTCGTCAACATCAATGGGGCAGATGGTTTAGTCCATCTCTCTGAACTTTCTTTCGACCGCGTTGCACATCCAAAAGAAGTGCTGGAAGTTGGTCAAGAGGTTCAGGTTAAAGTCATCAATATTGACCACGAAAAGAAGCGCATTGGTTTATCCATCCGCGCTTTGCAAGATGACCCGTGGAAGAATCGCATGGAAAAATTCAGCGTGGGTCAACTTGTGGAAGGTGTGATTACACGCTTGACGAAATTTGGCGCATTTGCCCGCCTCGAAGGTGATATTGAAGGTTTGATTCATATCTCTGAATTAAGTGAGAATCGCGTTGAACATCCCAAAGAAGTCCTAAAAGAAGGCGATGTTAAAACTTTACGCATCATTCGCATTGACCCTGAACAACATCGCATTGGCTTGAGCCTTCGCAAAGTGGATTCAGCCGCCTTTGCTGATAAAGATTTCAAACTGCTCACGCAAGAATTTAATCAGCAGGATGAAGAAGAAGCTACCGAATAAAACAAAAAATAATTTAGGATGCAGATGAACGCTGATTACGCTGAAAAGTAAATCAGCGTTTATATTTTGTATAATGACCTTAATTGTTGATGCTCATGCAGATATTGCTTACAACATGCTCAAATATGGGCGTGATTACACGCGCCGGCTTGATGAAACGCGCGATATTGAGAAAAACACTTTAACTCCCAAAGAAAATGGTGATTCGTTAATCAGTTGGCATGAATATCAACGTGGGAATGTTGCCTTAATTTTTGCAACACTTTTTGCCGCACCTATTCGTTTTCGCACTTATGAAAATGAAAAATTAGTTTACCAAAATTTTGACGAAGCCCACAAACTTTATAAAAATCAATTAGATGTCTATCATCGCATGACAGATTCGATGCCGGATAAATTTCGCATCATCGCCTCAAAACCTGACCTCAGCCTGCTTCTCAACCTTTGGCATCAACCAACGCCTGCTCAAGCCGCCGTCCCCGGCGGTGAAGGAAAACCCGTTGGCATAGTCATCCTCATGGAAGGTGGCGAAGCGATTCGCAATCTCTCTGAATTAGAAGAATGGCATAACTTAGGCGTGCGTTTGATTGGACCTGCGTGGGTCGGCACTCGTTATTGCGGCGGCTGGAAAGAACCCGGTCCGTTAACAAAGGATGGCAGAAAATTATTATCCGCAATGGCGGACTTTAATTTCACTTTAGACTTGAGTCACATGGACGAACGTGCCGCAGTGGAAGCATTAGATATATATGAAGGACCAATTGTTGGCACACATGCCAATTGTGCATCACTCATGCCAAATGCAAACACGAATCGTCACTTCACAGATAGAATCATTGAATGCATTATCGAGCATGATGGTGTAATAGGCATTGTTCCATTTAACTCATATCTAAAAGTTGGTTGGATGCGCGATAAAGGTCACTTACGCGATGAAGTGCCATTGCAAACCGTAGTGAATCATATTGACCATGTTTGTCAAATTGCTGGTAATTCGCTTCACGTCGGCATTGGCTCTGATTTTGACGGCGGATTTGGCTTACAATCTGTGCCGCCTGAAATTGACTCTGTAGCTGATTTGCAAAAACTCGCCCCATTATTATCTGTGCGCGGATATAATCAAATTGATATTGAAAATATTTTAGGAAACAATTGGATTACAAGATTGAAGCGAGACTTGCCTTAATCGCAAATCGTAAATCCAAAATCGTAAATCCAAATGACAAATCTCCCCGCTTCTACACCTGTTCAAACCACACCACGTTCTGATGATGCAATTACGCCGCGTACGCGCGTCAGCATGGCTGTTACATGGATTGGATTGCTCATCTTCGCGATTGGTGCCAAACCAGATTTATTCGGTTTAGACCGTAGTCCAGTAGTTGGTTTTGTACAAATTATCGTTTTCTTAATTGGTCTTGCGCTTATCTGTTTAGGCGGCTATGTTGGCTTACATGCCTTGTGGTGGAATCTTGAACGCACCATCGTTTCAGATATCGGCTCACGGCTGGTGTCGACAGGTTACGTCTTCACCGTCTTTGCAGGCTTAGCAGATATTGTTGGCATGGGTTCACATCCATTTCCGCAAGTGCCATATTTTGGTCCATGGCAAGCAACCGGCGTGTTAATTGGTCAAGGCATTATTGCGCTCGGCTTTTTGTTGATGATTCCGTTTCGGGGGAAAAGTAAATAAACTATAAACCTTAAGGGCTTTTTAGGTAAAATTCCCTCTATCAATCTCGTCACAACATCCTGAAAGGCTATACATGCAAATTACATTAGCACTTGGTGGAGGAGGCGCGAAAGGGAATGCGCATATTGGTGTACTTCGCCGTTTAGAAAAAGAAGGTTATCAAATTAAGTCTATTGCTGGCACCAGTTTTGGGGGATTGGTAGGCATTTTGTATGCTTGTGGTTATTCACCACAAGAGATTCAAGAAATGTTTGAGTCTGTGAATCTAAATACGTTATATGCACGTGGTGCGGAAGATGGACCCGCATTGCTCGGCTTGAAAGGGGTTCGGCAATTATTAGCACAAGCCTTAGGTGAAAAAACATTTGCCGATTTACGTATTCCGTGTGCCGTCACCGCAGTGGATTTGAAAAATGGAACTGAAGTGATTCTTTCCGAAGGCAGTTTAACACAAGCCATTCTTGCTACGATTGCACTCCCGGGCATTTTCCCTGTGCAATATATCAATGACTGGAGTTTGATAGACGGCGGTGTTTTGAACCCAGTACCCGTTTCGGTCGCGCGTATGCTATCTCCGGATTTGCCAATTGTGGCTGTGGCTTTAACAGACCCACTTGATACACCCATTCGCGGATATTCAATTCCTGTTCCAAGTATTTTTCCAAGACAAATTATAGAAAGAATTTCAAGAATCTCATTAGCACAATCATTAGATGTTTTTCTTCGCTCTGTAGATGCAGGTAGCCGTGCCGTAGCATATTTGCGTTTGCAAATTGATAAACCTGATATTATCGTCCGCCCGGATGTACATCACGTAGAAATCTTGGATAAAGTTGACGTGGCAGATTTAGCAAACCGCGGCGAACAAGCTTTAGAAGAAATGTTGCCAGAAATAAAGCGAGTCACTTCATGGTCTTCACGAATGCGCAGAAAAATTTCAGAGTTAATAAAATGAGCCGTGACCTTCGCAAATATATTAAAGATACAAACGTCCGCTTAATTGTTGGCGCACTTTTGTTGTTATTTGTTGTTGGGCTTGGATTGATTTGGGCTATTTACGGTTTCGGCGCGGCGGTGACAGGTTTTCTATGTTTACTCGGCGCATTTGTACCAATTGCTTTAATTTTTATTGCCTTATTTGGGTTGGATTGGATTGTCAAACGTGCAAACCGCGATGAATAAAACAGAAGTCATTTCATTCAATGGTTGGACACTGCGTGTGCGTCAATCTACTCTTGAAAACCCAAAAGTATTGTTGATGATTCACGGCATAACAGGTGATGAAGATTCGATGTGGGTCTTTGGGCGAAAATTTTCAACATCGTATTTGATTGTCTCTCCGCGTGCGCCATTCTCTGCACAGCCATTTGGATATTCATGGCGTGAAGTCAATGCTCAAACGCCTCACTCGGACTTCGGCAAGCCCAGCCTCGATATGCTTTTGCCTTCTGCTGAAAGTTTGATTAAACTCATAGACGAGTACACAGCATCCCTTAAGATTGAAGCGCATCAGTTTGATGTGGTTGGCTTTAGTCAAGGTGCGGCGATGGTCAGCGTGTTAGGATTGGTCTATCCAAATCGAATCGGAAAAATGGCGGTCTTGGCTGGTTTTGTACCATTCGGTTTAGAAGATTACATTGCAAAGAAATCTCTGGCGGGGAAGCATGTTTTTGTAGCGCATGGCACGAAAGATGAAACCGTAACGGTTGACCGTGCTTATGCCTCTGTGGAATTGTTTAAGCAAGCCGGTGCGGATGTGAAATTTGTGGAAGATGAAGTGGGTCATAAGCTTGGTGCGAATGGTATGAAGGCTTTGGAAGAGTATTTACAATATTAATTTGTTTTAACTGTCCCGTTGACGTTGGTTTTATTTGCAGGTATGCTTGATTTTGTTTGTCATTCTGAGCCACGTTCTTGTTTTTTGTGGCGAAGAATCTCTACTATAATCTCAGAGACCCTTCGCTATCGCTCAGGGTGACACAATTTTACAAAGGTGTAATAAATGAAAAAAAAATTATCTCGTCGTGATTTTTTGAAATTAACCGGTTTAGGTTTGAGCGCGTTAGCGTTCAAACCGTATCTACTTCCCAATTATGAATATTTTGCTACCCCAAAACGTTTGCCACAATTCCCAACCAGTGAAGTGATTGGGCGCGTCACGGACAATGATGTTGATTTGCGTAGCCGTCCAACCAATGACCCGGGCTTGAATACATCAATTGGAAAAATGGGTGCAGATACGCTGGTTGAATGGAATCGGGAAGTAGTTGGCAATGTCATCGGTGGTTTAGCCAATCAAAAATATGTGGAAACACCACAAGGCTATATCTATGGCTCGGTACTTCAGCCGACTCGCAATATTCCAAATACGCCTCTCACTGAATTGCCGAACGGTCAAGGTTTTTGGGCAGAAGTGACTGTGCCGTATGTAGATTTAGCACATGAAGGCGTTGTTGCCTCACCGTGGCTTCAAGACCATATTATTTATAATTTCCCGCCCCGTTTGTATTATGGTCAAGTGGTGTGGATTGACCAAATTCGAAATATAAATGGTTTTGTAGAATATCGTTGGAATGAAGACGCGAACGGACGTGGCTATGGTTATGGCGGTGGATACGGCGAATTCTTTTGGGCAGATGGCGCCGGACTCAAAGCCTTGACTGATGATGATGTATCCATGCTTAGCCCGGATATTGACCCCGCGGAAAAAACAATTTCAATTGATTTAGATTATCAAACCTTATCTTGTTATGAAGGCACCCGCGAAGTATTCTTTTGCCAAATCTCTAGCGGAAAAAGTTATGACCCCGTCACTGGCGAAGTGGTAGATACCTATGCTACACCGGCAGGTACATTGTTAACCCATTGGAAAATCATCTCCAAAAATATGACCGCAGGAAGTGAATCGGCAGGCTATTCCACGCCGGCAGTTCCGTGGTGTACATTTATTCAAGGTGGCGTGGCGATTCATGGCGCATTCTGGCACAATGCCTTTGGTGAAAAGCGTTCACATGGATGCGTCAACGTTTTGCCTGAACATGCAAAATGGATTTTCCGCTGGACGACTCCTTATGTTTCATTAGCCGCAGGCGAAGAACGTCGCAGTTTGCCGGAATATGGTACTGTGGTCAATTCAACAGAAACAAAATTCTAATAAAGAAAAGACCTGACAGGTTTCCATAGAACCATAATAGTCAGACTCGTTTATTGTTCTTAGAAGCCTAATCTCGAAGGGTCATAATAAAACCTGTCAGGTCTGATAATATAGAAAGAATAACATGGATATATCCCAAATTACAGTTTGGCTTGCTTTTCTAGCAGGGTTGGCATCATTTCTTTCACCCTGTGTTTTTTCACTTGTCCCTGCTTATGTTGGCTATTTAGGCGGACGGGCGGCGGGTGCAGGCACACAACCCAATCGCTGGCTCACTTTTTCACATGGGTTGGCATTTGTTTTGGGCTTTAGTTTGGTTTTTGTTTTGCTTGGCGTCGCCGCTTCATTTGCAGGCGGCTTACTTTATGACTTGCGTTATTGGTTAGCAAAAATTGGAGGCATTGTTGTCATCATTTTTGGTTTACACATGATTGGCGTATTTCATATTCCTTTCCTCGCTTATGATACACGTGTGCAACAAGCCCCAGACCCAAAACTTGGTTACCTTTCCTCAGCAATGATGGGTGTCTTTTTCTCAGCGGGATGGTCTCCTTGTGTAGGACCCGTACTCGGCGCCATTTTGACCTTAGCCATCAACGGTGGCTCCGTTTCACAAGGCGCCACGCTTCTTTCTTTTTATTCAGCTGGGTTAGCAATCCCATTCTTAATCGCCGCCTTAGGTGTTGGCTGGGTCACCGCTACTTTAAAAAAATACAACAAAGTGATGCGTTACGTAGAAATTGCGATGGGTATTATTCTGGTTATCATTGGTATATTACTTTTCACCGGACTATTCTCCCTCATCGCTCAGCAAGGACAATTCTTCTGGGTAGATTTTGGCTTATAAAATGCTAAATGTCACCATCTACACCCAAAAAGATAACGCCGCCTGCGAACAACTCAAAGCAGACTTGGCAGAACTTAAAGACCAATATCCGCACCGCCTCATCGAAGTGGATATTGACTCCGATGCATTATTACGTGCTAAATATGGACAAGTCGTTCCCATTCTCGAAGCTGGACCTTACACCCTCAAAGGTGCTGTCACCAAACAAAAATTACAAGTAACCTTAGGCGCGGCATCCGATAGAAAAAATCAGCTAGAAAAATTAGAAGACCCTGTTTACAAAATGCGTATTCAAAAAGGAAAAACAGTGACAACCGGCGACCGTATCTCATTCTGGATTTCAAAAAGATATTTACTCGTATTAAATTTATTCATGTTGTTTTACGTTGGTTTACCCATGCTCGCGCCAACCTTAATGAAATTTGGAGCCGAAGCACCAGCCAATGCAATTTATAGAATGTACAAACCGCTTTGCCATCAATTCGGCTTTCGTTCTTTTTTTCTTTATGGCGAACAATTTTTTTATCCACTTGAAGAAGCCCACGTAGAAGGCTATCATACATTCGAAGAAGCAACTGGCATCACAGACTTAAGCAATCCCTATAGCGCCACTCGTTTTGAAGCCCGCAATTATATTGGCAATGAAACCGTCGGTTATAAAATGGCTTTATGCGAGCGTGACATTGCCATTTACTTAGCCATCTTAACCTTTGGTATTATTTTTGGGCTCACAGGTCGCCGCTTCAAATCATTACATTGGCTCGCATGGATTTTGCTCGGCATCGCGCCAATCGGCTTAGATGGTTTCTCACAACTCTTGAGTCAATTCAATTGGGAATGGCTTTCTGCAATTATTCCATATCGCGAAAGCACACCATTTTTACGCACACTCACTGGCGCATTTTTTGGTTTATTCACGGCTTGGTTTGCATACCCCAACATTGAAGAATCAATGAACGAAACCCGCCAGTATTACATCAAAAAGTTTGCAGTCAATAATACAACCGAAAATTAATATCAACGTCCCGCAGGTTTGATTAAGTGTTTTTATTTATCAATTAAACCTGCGGGACGTTTTATAAAAGGTAAACAAATGCCCTTTCAAAATAAAAACGGACTGCGCTTTTATCAGTTCGACATATTTTCAGAAACAGTCATCAATGCAGTTTTCACAAGAGATGGTGGTGTAAGCCCTGCTCCATGGAATTCGTTGAACTTAAGTATTTCAGTCGGTGATGACCCAGCTCATGTGACCGAGAATCGAACCCGCGCATTTGATGCACTTGGACGCAACCTCGCCTCATTACATGACGCACACTTGGTTCACGGTGTAGACATTATTTACGCCGACACACCGCGCCCGGCAAATCAGCCAATCCAAAAAGCGGATATTCTTTTTACAGACAATCCCGAAGTTTCACTATTCATGCGCTATGCAGATTGTGTTCCGCTTTTATTTCACGACCCAAAACAAAATGTAATTGGGCTCGCACATGCCGGTTGGATGGGAACTGTCAAAGGCGTGGCAGAAGTTGCAATCAAAGCCATGCTTGAAAAATATAATTGCAAACCAGAAGATATTGTTGCGGGGATTGGTCCTTCTATTTCAATAGACCATTATGAAGTGGGGGAAGATGTCGCTTCGCAGTTTCGAGAGAAATATGCTGACGATGCTGAAAAAGTTTTACAAAATCACGACGGTAAAACCTACCTTGATTTGTGGCGAGCAAATGTAATTCAATTGCAAAAATCAGGCGTAGAGCATATTCAAGTTTCAGGGTTGTGTACAGCTTGTCATTTGGGAGATTGGTTTTCACATCGCGCTGAAAAAGGCAAAACAGGTCGCTTTGGCGTGTTGATGGCGTTGAAAAAAGCGTAACGTCATTGCGAGGAGGGCGGTGGTTGAGTATGACGAAGTCCATATCGAAACCAGCCCGACGAAGCAATCTCATCATTTGTGTTGGGGATTGCTTCGCTACGCTCGCAATGACGGGTTTACGTGTAGAAAAATGTTGAGGTTCATTGCGCAGGTTGAAGGTTAGGAACGAGGCGGGGTAAAATAAAGCCATGAGTGATTTGGTCAATTCCATCCGTGAAAGATATGAATCCACTTTGGATAAAATTTCGTCGTCTGCAAAAAAGGCGGGGCGGAATCCTGACTCTGTGAAGTTGGTGGTTGTGACAAAATCTCAGCCGATAGAAACCGTGCGTGCGGCGATTGAGGCGGGTGCGAAAATTTTGGGCGAGAATTATGCCGAAGAAGGTGTTACGAAAATTCAATCTTTGCGAGATTTTTCTGCGGTAGAATGGCACATGATTGGTCATGTGCAGAGCCGTAAGGCGCAATTGGTGGCTGAGCACTTTAACTTTAACCATTCATTGGATAGCGTCAAACTTGCAAAACGGCTAGACCGTTTTTGTGGTGAAGCGAAAAGAACGTTGCCAGTTTTGTTAGAGTTCAATGTCGGTGGTGAAGAAAGTAAAAGTGGCTGGCAGGCATTTGATGAAAGCCGTTGGAGTGAGTTGTTGACCGATGTGAATGAAGTGATGACTTTGCCTAATTTGCAAATTCGCGGATTAATGACGATGCCGCCGATTGGTGATGATGCAGAATTTTCTCGCCCGTTTTTTCAAAAATTGAAACGTTTGCAAGAATTTCTTGCGAAGCAATATCCGCAAGTTGATTTTTCAGAACTTTCGATGGGCACAAGTTTGGATTATGAAGTGGCAGTGGAAGAAGGCGCGACGTTTGTACGAGTCGGTACGGCGATTGTCGGTGAGAGAAGGTATGTTTGAATGTATTGGGTGCGTCGCGCTTTGATTTGTGAAGTTTTCTAAGAAATGAATTTAATGGTTTTGAAAAACGAGTCTAAGGTATGTGGCGCGACGCACTTATTTTTAATAGCAAACGGAGGATGAATGACTGTTGAATTTTTGGCATTATTTATACGTGTGATTTCACAAACTTTTATTTGGGTTGTGATTGGTTCTGCGATACTTTCCTTTTTTCTTCCGCCTTTTCACCCTATTCGTGAAGCGTTGGATAGAATTGTTGCTCCGTTTTTGAATCCGATTCGCAATTTGATGCCGAATATGGGTGGCTTGGATTTTAGCCCTTTGATTTTAATTTTGGCAGTAGATTTTATTTCTCGAATGTTGATTGTATTACTTCTTTCTTAAGTGAGGTGAAGCATGGCTAGAAAATTTGAATTACATGATGGTAAACGCGGTTCGGCAATAGCCGTGCGGGTGACTCCGCGCGCGAGTCAAAATCAAATTGTGAGCATGATGAACGATGGCACCATCAAAGTGCATATTGCTGCGGATGCAGAAGATGCTCAAACCAATGCTGAATTAATTGGGTTTTTAGCAGAAGTATTGGGCGTGCCAAAATCCCGCGTGGAAATTGTAGCGGGCGAAAATGGCAGAGATAAGTTAATTTCTATTTTGGATATGGACGTGGAAACTGCACATCAACGCATTGTCGCGTATATGGATTGATGAATCGTAAAAAAAATCAGGGACATAATACATTATGTCCCTGATTTTTTTAAATTACTCAGGCGTTCCATACAACCTTCTATAAATCACATAAATCTCGTAAATGTTTCTAATATAATTTCTTGTCTCTTCAAAGCGCACGGATTCTAAAAACAAATCAGGGTCATCGCCAGAAAGTTCTTTCCACGCAAGTGAATTGCCAGGTCCGCCGTTATAGGCAGCGAGAGTGGCGTAAATATCTCCATTAAATAAAGTACGATTTTTTGCAAGGTAATGAGTCCCAAACATAATGCTGACGTACGGACGATATAAATCATCTTCGGTGTAATCTAATGGCTTGCCCAATTCAGAAGCAATTTGTGCACCTGTGGGTGGGATAATTTGCATCAACCCGCGCGCGTTGGCAGAAGAACTGACAAAGCCTTCAAATAAACTTTCTTGTCGAATCACGCTGTAAACAAATAACGGGTCAAATCCATTTCTTTGTGCTTCAGGCACGACTAACTCTGAGTAATAATGTCCATAACGAATACGGCTGAAATACGTGGGTGCCATCATAGATGCCGCATGTTCGTTTAAACCTGCAATCGTTAGAATTTGCCGTGCTGAAAAAATCGCCACGCGATACATGCCTAAATCTAATAAATAATTCATCAAGCGATAACTATTGACCGCATCGGCTTGTGTTTCTAATTGTGTGCGTAAACTTTCATATTCAGCACGCGCTTGCTCATAAAAACCTAAATCCCAATATTCTTTGCCGCGAATGATGCGTTCATCCGATGCCAATGTGCCGAGATTACTTAAATCTACATCATTGCTTAAGTTAAATGTCAAACGCATCCATACTTCGGCATCTGCGCGTTCTTGTTGCAGATTGGGTGCTGTTGTTGAAACTACCGGCGCAAACGGAGCACGCCCCAATAACAAATCTCTAGCGCGTTCACTGTAATACCCGCCGGGGTTGCGATTCTGACCATCACGCCAAGCCGTCTCTGCGGCGGCAACATCGCCACGTTTTAGTTGTGTTTTGCCAATCCACAACAATGCACGGGATTGAGTCTCTGCTGACGCGGCTGAAACAAAACTGCGGTTGAAAGAATCGAGGGCGAGGTCATATTGTCCGCGACGGTAATCTAAAATTCCCATCAAGTAAATTGCATTCGAAGCCTCTTGTGTGCCGGGGTATTCATTTGCCAAACGCGACCATGTTTCAATGGCTTTATCAATTTGACCATCGCGTTCATAGATACGTCCTGCGCTAAATAAGTACGTGCTTGAAATGGTATTGGTTGGCGAGTTGCGTACAAATTCTAAAAGCGTTTCTGCGGCTTGTGCGTATTGACCTTTTTGCGCCCATAAAATAAATGCTTTCTCACCCCAGGCATCTCCCCAACTACGATGTGCAGGATAATTCGCAATAAAAAAATCGTAATCAACTAAAGCTTCATCATACAAACTTAAACTACTTTTTGAAAGCGCGCGATAGTAATAAGCCGTGCCATCATTGTCGGTAGGATTCGTTTGCAAGTAGCGGTCAAACGCGGCAATCGCAACGCCATATTGACCTGCAAAATAATCTACCAATCCGCGCTCTAACTCATTGACCGTACCGCCTGCATCAAGCAACGCCACCAAACTAAGATACGCATACAAAGAAAGTCGATAATTTGCGACTACAAATTTGAAGCGTTCAATCGCCGCCTCATTCTGACCTTGTAACTGATTCACCAACCCAATTTCATACACCGCCTGAGCTTTGATGTAATCACTAGACGCACGCGCGATGATACCTTCATATAATGCAATCGCTGTATCGTAATTTCCGAGTTTTGTTTGCGTGCCTGCAATTTTCATATCAATGTTAATATCATCCCCAAGCGATGGAGCTTGCACCGCCGCCGTATAAGCAGATATGGCTTCCGCATAATTTTTTGCACTGAAGAGAGCATCGCCACGCAATTCTTGCACATACGCATCTAAATACCCCGGACGCAAAACCAAATAAGTTTGCCACGCATCTGCGGCGGCTTGATAATTTTCCAAGCGATAATGCACAAAACCTTGCAAGAAATACGCCTGACCCGCATGTGCAGATCGCGGATATTCTGTAATTAAAGACTGCAAAGCCGCGAGCGCTTCATTATTTCTGCCCTCTGCAAAATATATGCGTGCCTCGCCCCATTTTGCATTTGCGCGAATCTCAGAATCTGGTGAATCTTGCAGAGCCACTTGATATTGTAAAAATGCGGCATCATAATCACCATAAAATAGTGCCAAGTCACCAATGCCCACGCGCTCTGTGATTAACGGTGTAGGTGTGACAGTAGGTACCAAAGTCTCTGTCGGTAGGGCAGAGGGGTCTGGCGTTAACGTCCAGCCGGGTGGAATGGTTGGCAAACTAGAACAAGCCGCTATCATACAAGCCAACCAAATAGTAATTATTGTGCGCAGATTTCTTTTCATTCTATTTTTATACTGGTAAAAGACAGGCACGTCAAGCAAGGTTATTAATCAGGTTATAATCTTAAAAATGTTGAATTTTTCACCTTCTGCAACTGAATCAGAATTTAGAAACGCATTGGTTGAGTGCGGACGACTGATGTACCAAAGAAAATTAATTACCTCAACCGATGGTAATTTTTCTATCCGCCTCCAAAATGGAAATATCTTAATCACACCAGCGGGCATTGCCAAAGGCAGAATGAATCCAGATGATATGCTCATCCTCAATTTGAATGGCGATGTGATTTCATCCCGCCCAGACCGTAAACCCTCATCCGAAACGGATATGCACCTTGAAGTCTATAAACAGCGTGAAAATATTCATGCCGTTATTCACGCTCACCCAGTTTTTGCAACCACAATTACAGTTGCAAACCTTGAATTCCCAAATGATGTTTTGCCCGAAGTGATGGTCACATTAGGCAGTGTGCCAATTGCCGAATATGCCACGCCTTCCTCTCATGAAGATGCCGAAGTGATTCGTCCATTTTTGAAAACACATAATGCTATCTTGCTACGTCAGCATGGCAGTTTGACGTATGGCAAAACTTTAGAAGAAGCATTAATTCATCTTGAACGAATCGAACATGCCGCCGAAATTTATTGGCGTGCGAAAATGCTCGGCGAAGTGCAACGCATTCCACAAGCCGCCCAAACAAAATTAATCGAAATGCAAGAAAAGTTTTTCAAGGCAGAATGATGAGAAGCGTATTTTGGGAAAACAATGAA
>JAEURF010000059.1 GCA_016789205.1 Anaerolineales bacterium | reverse complement strand
AACCGATGTAGTCTCCATCTGCGGAGCCGATATGAATTTGGATTGGAACAGAGACAGACTCTAAATGATAAAATGGAGCAATCTCACGCATCATTTCTGGATTTGTGGCTGATTCTACATAGGCGGCTATTATCTCCGCCTCAAGCGATTCTGGAATCACATCGGCAGAATTGCAGGTTTGCAATAATTCACCTGCAGAAATATCCCCAATACAACCATATCCCCAACGAGCAATTAAGTCTGCATCATCTGCAGAGTTTGGAGCATACAACACCGCCGCCCTCACGGGTGAATTTAATGTCAATACTTTTGTTGTGATTCCGCCACCCATACTGTGTCCCCACATACCAATGCGAGTAACATCCGCTTGCGGAATCGAATCTAATGAAGCAATGAGATTCATTACATCAGTCACTAAACCAGCGTGAAAAAATGACGGCGCAATATCCGAACCACCCCATGTACGAAAATCAGGTGCAATCGTGATGTATCCTCTTTCTACTAAATAAACTGAAGCGCGTTCTGTCCCATCACCCGAAGTGTATGTGCTACGATTTGCATAGCCATGATTCATGATGATGATAGGGAAAGGTCCATCACCTGCAGGGATTTGCAAAATGCCTGTGATGCGCAAACCATCCGAAGGATATGAAATGAGATATTTTATATAAGTATTTGTTAATCCAAGAATAACGTCTAATGAAATTTCTCCACCTGTAAAATTTCGCTCGCGCAAGCCTGCAATTGTATATGGATACATCAAATACGGAATTGCTGTTGGAGATGGAATGATGGTTAGCGTGGGAACTGGCGTGATTGTTTCAGTTGGATGGATGATGGTAACAATTGGTGCAGGCAAAGTATTTGTAGGAGAAACAAAAGATGCGCAACCAATTATGAAAATAAAAATTACAATCCAAACAAAACGAGCCATGTTAAATTGGAATTGTAAAAAAGAAGGAACTACCAGCACCTTCTTTGCTTTCAAACCAAGTTTCGCCATCGTGCAAATTGATGATGTGTTCGACAATTTTTAGTCCAAGACCAAAACCTAAGCGCGGGTCTGATTTGTCATCAAGAATAGTTTCAAACGCCTCAAAGACGAGTTCTTGCTTTTCTTCGGGAATGCCGATGCCAGTATCGCTGACCTCAAATAAAATATTATTCGGTTCTCTTTTAACGCGAAGCGTAATGCCGCCTTTTTCAGTAAATTTGACTGCGTTATGAATATAATGCAATAAGGCTTGTGAAAGTCTTTCTGCATCCGCCTCAATAGTCGGGAGATTCTTATCAATTTCTTCTTCGAGTGTTAAGCCAAAACTGTTTTCTATCATTTGGTCAGCGACCATTAACACACCGTCTAAGATAGCAGAAATATCAACCTCTTCAAGGTTTAATTCCATTTTGTTGTTAACTGTCAGTGCATAGTCGTAGAGCAGGCTTGCATCTTCAACAACAGGTGCAAGTGCAGCGACAACATGCTCGATTGGCGAATCTTTTAAATCAACATAATCTTCAAGTTCTTCAATTTTGTACAAATCACGCACTTTGGATTGCGCAAAGGCTAAATCTTTGCGCATTTTGGATGACATGTGATATAAAAAATAGTTATATTTATCTGACATTATATAGATTAATCTTTCTTTCCGCGTAAGAATATCACCCAATACGCCGCAGCTACTAAGACTGTCCCACCAATAATATTACCAATAGTAACTGGAATAAGATTGTTAACAAAAAATGCCTGCCATGTAAGCGAATCAAGATTGGCAACTCTTTCACTGATACGCGCCATATATTCAGAGTCAAACATTTTGACTAATAAAGCATACGGAATGAAATACATATTGGCAACACTATGCTCAAACCCCGCCGCCACAAAGGCTGTAATTGGGAAAATGACCGCGGCAATTTTGTCCAATGTTGTTCTTGCGCTAAATGTCAGCCAGACTGCCATACAAACCAAGGCATTACATAAAATTCCTAAAGCAATGGCTTGAATAAAACCTAATTCAGATTTTCCCACTGCAATTCGCAATGCGGCAATTCCCACTGAATCAGCACCAAAAGTATATTGCTTGGTGAAAAACATCAAAACAGCAGTCCCGACCGCACCGACAAAATTTCCGATATACACAATAACCCAATTGCGAAGCAAAGCTTGCGTAGTCACTTTCTTACTTGCCCACGCCATGACAATTAAGTTATTACCAGTGAATAATTCCGCGCCACCAACAACGACTAAAATTAGTCCTAAACAAAAAACCAAGCCGATTAATAAACGGTTGACTCCATAGGGTAAACCCGATGTATACGCAAGTGTCCCATCTGCCCCACTGACCGAGATTCCGCCAGCCGCCACCGTTGTTGCAAAAATGCTACCCAATGCAATAAACGCACCTGCCAAAATCGCAAGCATAAACATTGTAAAAGCTGGCATTTGTGCTTTACGAACACCAATGCTTTCAGCCTTTGTCGCCATCTCAGCAGGCAAAAGAGAATCTATATGAATTTCATTCATCGCCACATGCTCCTTTTATAGAATTAAAAATTGCCTGTAATGTTAAGAATTATACATTACAGGCAATCAAACACTTATCTTTTACACTTTCGGTCCTGCATCAATAATTTCTTTTGGTGTGCCTTCTGCAAATTTGGCGAAGTTATCTACAAAGCGTTTGGCAAGTTCTTTATAACCTTTTTCATAAGCGGCTTTATCTGCCCATGAAGAGGATGGGTCTAACACTTCAGCAGGGACATCTGGACATGAAGTTGGCACTTCGTAACCGAAGACGGGGTCTACCTTGAACTTAACTTTATTCAATTCACCATTGAGTGCCGCAGTTAACAAAGCGCGAGTGTGCTTGATAGAAATGCGCTTTCCAACTCCATACGCACCACCTACCCAGCCTGTATTCACCAGCCAACAAGTGACATTATGTTCAACTAATTTTTTCTTGAGCAATTCCGCATATTTAGATGGATGATGCACCATAAACGGTCCGCCAAAACAGGCACTGAAAGTCGCTTGCGGTTCTTTGCCTAAGCCCGCTTCTGTCCCTGCAAGTTTAGATGTGTAGCCAGAGATAAATTGATACAAGGCTTGATTGAGATTCAATCTCGCAATTGGAGGCATAACGCCGGTCGCATCACACGTCAGGAAGATAATGTTCTTTGGATGCCCAGCATATTTTTCAGGGACGGCATTATCAATAAACTCAAGCGGATAAGATGCGCGTGTATTTTCTGTAATTGATTCATCAATCAAATCAATGCGACGGGTCACTTTATCATAAGGCACATTTTCAAGAATTGTGCCAAAGCGATGAGTCGCCGCGAATATTTGCGGCTCAGCGGATTCGGATAAGCCGATAACTTTGGCATAGCATCCACCTTCAAAGTTGAAAACGCCATCCGCGCTCCACCCATGTTCATCGTCACCAATGAGGCGGCGAGAAGGGTCTGCTGAAAGTGTAGTTTTGCCGGTGCCGCTTAATCCAAAAAACAAAGCGACATCATCATTATTCTGCGGGTCAACATTTGCTGAACAATGCATAGGCATCACGCCTTTCAGCGGAAGAAGATAATTCAACACTGTGAAAATTGATTTTTTCATTTCACCGGCATATTGGGTATTGCCAATGATAACCATCTTCTTTTCAAAGGATAAAAGAATAAAAGTTTCACTACGTGTGCCATCATTTTCAGGTGAGGCTTTGAAAGAGGGTATATCTACCACAGTAAATTCAGGCACAAATTTTTTATGCTCTTCTAGAGATTGCGGCAATAAAAACATATTGCGAATAAAATGCGCATGCCATGCATATTCAGTGACAAAGCGCACGGGCAACCGATATTTTTCATCTGCGCCGGCGTACACATCTTGCACGAAAACATCTTTCTCTTTTATAAAATCAGTCATCTTTTTGTAGATTGCGTCAAACTTTTCAGCGTCAAACGGTTTGTTGTACTGCCCCCACCAAATATTATTTTCAGAGTCAACATGCTTGACGATAAATTTGTCATTGGCACTGCGACCTGTATGTTTGCCAGTGTGCGCAACCAGCGGACCATCAGATGCAATATTGCCCTCTCCGCGATAAATCGCCTCTTCCGTAAGGGACTCAGTAGTCAAATTCCAGTACGCATTTTTCACGCTTGAAATACCCAATTTAGCAAGGTCAAAATCAGCCTTGCGGGCTTGAGCAATGGATTCTGCCGGGGATGTTAAGTTTTGTGAACTATTCATATTTGCTCCTCTAGGTTCTAATTTAGTTGTATTAACACAAAATCTGGTCAAAGGAAACTCTTTGACCAGATGTGCTTATATATCCGCAAAAAAGCGGCACTGACTATGATTGTCAGCAAAAGCATTCATAGGTTAATTATACTATGTAGGACTATCAATTACTCGCAAGTAAACGTCCCAGCCGCCACGTCACGTGCCTCGCCCCAAATCTTTTCGAATTCCTGTATATACAAGGCGGCAATTTCAGGGTTATCAATAATGATGACATTCTCTTCGTTGCCCTCATCCGCATTAGAAGAAAAATTCAATGAGCCAGTGACTACGGTGCTATTATCAATAATGATAATTTTGTGATGCAGGAAAATATCGCCAAAACGGTCTTGACGGGCAGGTACATTCGCGCACCAAAAGGTCTTTAATTCAGAGCGCGGACTGTTCGAGCCGAACGTTTCAAAGACACCTTTTACATCCACACCTGCGCGGGCGCGCTCAATCATTGTTTGTGAGAGCGGATAATCTGTAAAGCTAAAAGCAAGAAAACGAATGCTGGTTTGAGCATCTCGCACCAATGCAATCAATTTGCTGACAACTTTATCCTCTGGCGAAAATAAAACTTGAATCGGGGTATTGTTCAAAATTGTCCATTGCGTATTGACCGTAGAAGGCGCACGCGGACCAAATTGCCCCGTCCATAACTCTTCCCACTCGCGTTCATAAATCAAGGCAACTTCAGGCGAGTAAATCACAATCACATTATTGTTTTGTTTATAAATCCCATTGACCGTGACATTGGTTGACCCCGTCCATGTGATTTGTTTATCGAAAATCCAGAATTTATTGTGCATTAAAGCAGAACGACCGGCATCATCCTTAACTTCAATCCCGTTGGCTAACAAGCGCGTAAACTGTCCACGATTCGGGTTGGCATCAATACCCAAGCCGTTTTCATTATCCGTTACCCAACGTACATCAACACCACGCAGTTTTGCATTGATTAAAGCATCTGCCACGCCTACCAGATTAAATTCAAACGATGCGATATGAATACTACTTTGTGCAGAATTGATTAACTGAATCAATTGCTCTTCAACCGAACCAACAGGGTTATTCGGATTATTAAGAATTAATGGGTCTGTGAAATACACTTCCCACCATTGATTCGTAGGAGTCGGTGTAAAGGTCTCTGTAACAGGAACAATAAATGGGTCAGACAATGTTTCTGTAATCGGCGGTAAGACCACAGGCGTTTCAGTGACAGGAATAATAAATGGCGGTGGTGTATCAGATGCGAAAAACGGGATTTGTGTAACTGGAGCAACTGTCGGAAAATCTACAGGTTCACAAGCAACTAGCAAAATGCAAACCGCAAATGCAATGATGAAAGTTTTTTTCATAGAATTATCAAACGTTTGAATCTAAATTATTCCAAAGCCAAAAAATCTTGTGGGTTGCCTAATGGATAATTTATCGCTTCGGGGGCAATCCGTTTAACTAAGCCACCTAATACCATGCCTGTACCTACCTCAACAAACGTATTGATTCCCATTTCAGACATTTTCTTAATTGAATCAGTCCATTTGACGCGCGATTGCATTTGAGACTTTACATCCGCACGGGCTTCATCTGCTGTTTTGATAATAGATGCATTTACGTTTCCGACTACGGGGATAGTTGGGTTTACAAATTGAGCATTATCCACCGCCTGATTCCACTCCGCTTGAATCGAATCCATTAATGGAGAGTGTGCCGCGATGGATACAGCCAACGGCAAAGCCCGTTTTGCCCCAGCAGATTTTGCACCCGCCATTGCTCTTTCCACTGCTGGTTTTGCACCTGAAATCACCACTTGACCCGGACAATTATCATTTGCAACTTGTACAAGTTCATTATTTATACTTGCTTCAGCGCAGACTTTATCTAATGTAGGGATGTCTAATCCAAGAATAGCCGCCATGCCACCAGGCGCAAGTTCTCCGGCACGTTTCATCAATTCACCACGTTTTCTTACAAGGCGTAAACCATCTTCAAAAGAAAATGCTCCCGCGGCGCATAGCGCAGATAATTCCCCAAGAGAATGTCCCGCGACTGTAGCAGGCTGAAAGTCCGGGTAAAGAAGCGAAAAAGTTCGATAAGATGCAATCGAATGAATGAATAATGCAGGTTGCGTGTTGACTGTGCCGTTTAATTCATCTGCTGAACCGTTTATCATCAAACTTGAAATTGAAAATCCAAGTATTGAATCGGCTTCGTCAAATGTCTGTTTTGCAATGGGATAGGTTTCGGACATTTCTTTACCCATGCCAACGGTTTGTGAGCCTTGCCCAGGGAATATAAATGCTGTGGTTTTAGAATCGAGTTTCATTGAATCTCCATGAAAACGTCCCGCAGGTTTCTTGATAAATTTTGTTGCGTGATTTAAACCTGCGGGACGGTGTTATATATATTAAAACACAAACGGGTCGTGAATGTCACGACCCGTTTTAAGTTGAAAAAATTATTCGGCTTTCTTTTCTTTTTTCACTTGCACAATTTCACGTCCTTTGAAATAACCACAGGAAGGGCAAACGGTGTGAGGCAAACGTTTGTTTCCGCAGTTTGAACAAGTGACGAGATTTGATAATACCAAGGCATCCTGTGAACGACGGCGGTCGCGGCGTCCTTTGGAATGTTTGCGCTTTGGATGTGGGGTCATGAACTTTCTCCTTATTTACACGGTGTAGGGGCGAGATGACCTCGCCCCTACATTGGAATACAATTTTTGGTTGAAGCGGGCTGATTATATATGCGGGAGGCACTTGCGTCAAGTCGAATTAGTGTAAAATCTGAGAATGAATAAACGAACTCAATTCATTATTTTATGGTTTGTGATTTCGTTACTTTTGGCTTCCTGTGCATCTAAACCCGCAAGCCAAACTTTTCTTTTAGATTTTCCGCAAGCACAATCAGTGTCATTAGCCAGCACACCAAACGGAAAAATTTACATTGCTTTGGGGTCAAATCACAGCATTCTCATTGCTTCATCTACAGATGGAGGGAAAACTTTCAGTGAACCAATACTCGCCAGTTCAAATGTAAACGCACACGTTCTTCCAGTAGAACGTCCCGTGCTTGCCATTCACGATGAAAATATAGTTGCCACTGCTTGGTTAGAGCAATCAGCAGATTTTACGAGTGCCACCATTTGGTATGCCAGTTCAAACGATGGTGGTCAAACTTTCTCTGAACCGATACAAGTCGCTACCGATTCTGGTTTTGAAATTGTGATGGTACAAGTGGCATTAAATCAAGATGGAAACCCGCTTCTGACTTGGCTGACAGATGGTACGCTTCGATATACATATTCTAACGATTTTGGCGAATCATTTGCTCAAGTGCAAACTATTGAAGGCGGTGCTTGCGAGTGTTGTCAACCAAGCTTAATCGTCAAAGACGAACAAGTCTGGTTGGCATATCGTGGACTCGAACCACAACCCGATGGCAATAGCATCCGAGACATTTTGGTAGCAATCTCAAATGATGGTGGAAAAACTTATGAAAATACAACCCGTGTCAGTGATGGACATTGGTACCTAAACGCCTGCCCGATTGCAGGTCCATCATTCGTTTCATTTGAAGATACTTTATACATCACATGGATGGACGGACGCGAAGCCGAAGCAAACACAAAATTCACAGGCAGTGTTTGGTTTTCTTCCTCAACAGATTTAGGAAAATCATTTTCGCCAAATATAAAAATTAATCCAAACTCCGATATACATCAAACCCTTCCGTTTATGGCAATAGATTCAAATGGTCATATACACCTAGTTTGGGAATCTCACAGCCCAGACGAACAAGCGATTCAATATGCCTTTTCAGATGACAATGGAAGTACATTTTCAAAAGTAAAAGAATTAGTCAATGATGAGAATGGAACACCGCGTATGCCTGTTCTGGTCACAACACCAAATAGTGAATTTTCATTAGCATGGATAGATAGTGCAGGCGTTCATGTTTTATCTTGGATAAAATAAAAAAAGTATAAAGGAATAAATTCAAATGAGTATGAGCCTTATAGTTATCATTGTAATTGCAGGAGTTGTATTCATAGGGTTTATTGGATTGCTTATTTATTTGTTATCTCGAAATTCAAACAGTGGCGGAAATAATTCCACAGATGGAAGCACGGGTGGATTCTTCCTGTGGGGTGCATCGGATACCAGTGATAATAACAACAATGATGGCGGAGATAGCACTGGTGATTCAGGCGGTGATGGAGGCGGAGGAGATGGCGGTGGAGGCGAATAACTCCATAGTAAAATCAGGATATGGAAGTT
>JAEURF010000058.1 GCA_016789205.1 Anaerolineales bacterium | reverse complement strand
CAAGGTGTCCATGCGTTGTTGGAACCGGGTGTGTACCCTTTAAGGCTTGATGCGACACTTCCAGATGGAAGCACACAATCGTATGAGCAATTGATTTTGATTGTTTCGGGAAATTATCCGGAAGACCCGATTCTTTTTGTTGACCCAGCTACCATTGACCCTGCATCTACAGAGCCGGAGTTACAACAACTAATCAGTATCACAGCCCCTGCCACACCAACCAAATATTGGACTGGTGATTTTCTTTCCCCAGCTATTGCTTACGCCGAGTCTACTTACTTTACTTCACGATTTGGGAATCGGCGTACTTATATTGGTCAAGGAAATGGATTGACGATTAACGGTTTTCACACCGGTTTAGATTTTGGTGGCGGTGATGGGCTTGCGATTACAGCACCTGCGGCTGGAGTAGTTGTTTACACTGGCTTATGGACTGTACGCGGTAATGCGACTGTAATTGACCATGGCTGGGGAGTGTATAGCGGCTTTTGGCATCAATCACAAATCCAAGTAAATGTGGGGGATGTAGTTCAGCAAAATCAAGTGATTGGTTTGGTGGGCGGCACAGGGCGTGTGACTGGTGCGCATTTGCATTGGGAGTTGTGGGTCAATGGCGTGCAGGTAGACCCGCTAGATTGGCTGATTCAGGCTTACCCGTAGTAAAGAAGCGTTGCACTTCATCCATGATTATGTTAAACTTTTGAAAGGTTTTTTTGATATGAACAATCTGGTCAACTTTTTGAAGCAAAGCGATATTTTTTATCAGTTTACGCCAACTCAATTGGAGTTGGTTGCAAATTTGTGTCAGGAAGTTGTGTTTAATAGCGGCGAGGTTGTCTTTCAGGAAAATAGTACTAGCAAAGAATTGTATGTGATTGTGCAGGGTGAGGTTGATATTTTGATTAATCGTGGTGTGACGGGTCAATTGAATAAAAATGAAACGCCGGTTGCACGTTTGCGACGCGGACAATCTTTTGGGGAAGTTGCATTGGTAGATGAAGGTTTACGTTCCGCTTCTGCACGTGCGGCGCAAAAGGATACGCGTTTGTTGGTGATTTCACGCGATAAGATTATTATGCTGTGTGAAACATACCCGCAATTGGGATATCGCCTGATGTATAACCTAGCGGCTGATTTGGCGATGAAAATTCGGAATACAGATTTGCGAATCCGTGAACAGCTTTTGTATAAGCCAAATGAGAGTAAGTAATTCTGCATTGAATCTAGATTGAACTTAAGATAAAATTAGGCTTGTTAAACAAGTATAGACTTAATTGCTTGACCAGAGAATAAAACCGCCGTATTATTACAGTTTAATACTTGCAATATCTGAAATAAGGTACGTAGTCCACAACCATTTTGGTTATGGATTTTGTTTATCAAAATAGATTCCTTCAAAGGAGGTGATGCTGACTTAGGCGCATGGTCTGCATGGTTTATATCCACCCGCAATTGCGGGAAATAAGAATTCACAAAAATTTTGGAGGAGTAAGAAAATGAACAAGCGTTTACTCGCTTTACTTTCGTTGCTGGTCATTGCCAGCATGGCACTCGCCGCATGTGGTGGTGGCGCCCCCGCTGCTGCCGCTTATGAATGTACCGACGCCATTGGTTGTGTGACGGTTGCCCCCGGCGACCCAATTCACATTGCTTATGCGTTGACAGTCTCTGGCGCAACCGCATCTCTCGGTGAAGACAGCAAAGGCGCAATTGAAATTGCTATTGCTGACCGCGGTGGCGAACTCTTGGGTCACCCGATTGAGTTAACTGGTGAAGATACTCTCTGTAGTGCAGAGGGTGGTCAAGCCGCTGGTACCAAACTTTCTGCTGATGCAACCATTGTTGGTATCATCGGAACGAACTGCTCCGGCGAAGCCCGCGCCGCAATGCCGTTGATTTCACAAGCCGGCATGGTGATGATTTCACCTTCTAACACCAATCCTGATTTGACCAACCCAGACCACCCAGATAGCCACCCAGGCTACTTCCGTACTGCTCACAATGACCTCTTCCAAGGTCGCATCGCAGCGGAATTTGCTTACAATGAATTGGGTGTTCGCAAAGCCGCTACCATTCATGATGGTAGCCCATACGCTGAATCCTTACAAAAAGTGTTTGCTGATGTGTTCCGCGAATTGGGCGGTGAAGTTACTGCTCAAGAAGCCATCAACGTCGGTGACACTGATATGGGACCTGTGTTGACCACAATCGCCGCTGGCGCCCCAGAATTGATTTACTTCCCAATCTTTGAACCAGAAGGTCCATTGGTTGCTTCTAAAGCAAAAGAAATTTCTGGTTTGGAAAATGCTATCCTTATGGGTGCTGATGGTCTCTTTGCAGATACCTTCCCAGAAACCACTGGTAGCGCCGCTGTTGGTATGTACCTCTCCGGTCCATATGTTGATGTCAACAATTCTGCTTATGGCGAATTCTTAGCAAAATGGGCTGACCAAATCGGTGGCGTTCCTCCGAGTGGTTTCCATGCTCATGCTTACGATGCCACCAACATGTTGTTGAATGCCATCGAACAAGTTGCAGTCGTTGGCGAAGATGGAACTGTTAACATTCCTCGCCAAGCCCTGCGTGACGCACTTTATGGTCTTAAAGGTTATGCTGGTTTGACCGGCAACTTAACCTGCGATGCCAATGGTGACTGTGCCACCGGCGAAGCTTTGGGTGTGTTCAAACTCTCCCAAGCTGAAGTTGATGGCGCTTGGCCTCCACCAGTTTTCTGGCAACCGTAATTCAGTAACTATGCCAAGCCGGTAGTAAGAAATAGGCATTCATAAATAGGTCGGGCGCGTTGACCGGCACGCGCCCGACCTATTTCAAATCCCTGCAAAGGAATTTAGACATGCAATCATTAAAACGATTCAGTTGGACTGATATATTCATGTGGATAGTCGGAGCCACACTTTTGCTCTTAATTGTTATTGGTTCAACCCTCACTTTGCAACAAGGCAAATATACAACTGTGCAGTGGTTTGACCTTGCTGTTTTTGGGCTGGCGCAGGGAAGCGTATATGCTCTTATTGCGCTTGGATACACACTTGTATACGGTATCCTGCGTATGATTAACTTTGCTCACAGTGAAATTTTTATGAGTGGCGCATACCTCGGCTACTTTGTCGCAACCAGTATGCAACGCAATGGTTTTTTACAAGAAAATCCACTTCTTGGAATTGTACTTATTTTTCTTACGGCAATGACAACTTCAGCAATTCTTGCTGTTATTTTAGAAAGAATTGCATATCGTCCTTTGCGAGGTGCACCCCGCCTTGTGCCACTCATCACAGCCATTGGTGCATCTTTCTTTTTACAATATACCTTTCGCGGTTTATTTGGCACACAAAACCGCGCCTACCCAGAAATTGATTACATCAGAGGTGCCATCCCCCTATTTGGTGACTTCCAAATTCAAAAAATACAACTCGTCGTGATTATTGCCGCGGCAGTGATGATGGCTTCACTTGCCTTTTTCGTTCAATATACAAAAACCGGCAAAGCCATGCGTGCAGTTTCTGAAGACAAAAATGTTGCCGCACTCATGGGCATAGATGTAGACAAAATCATCGTGCGCACATTTGTACTCGGCGCTTCACTCGCAGGTGCGGCAGGAGTCTTGTACTGCTTCATGTTCCGCATCGTGACGTTTTACATGGGCTTCATCCCCGGACTCAAAGCCTTCACAGCCGCAGTATTAGGCGGCATCGGAAATCCCCCCGGTGCTATGTTGGGTGGGCTCTTCCTCGGGATTTTTGAATCACTCGGACCGACCCTTTTCCTAGATGGTCTTGGCATCCCTGCACCCTATCAACTTAAAGACGTCATCGCATTTACCATGCTCGTTATGATTCTCATCTTCCGCCCAACCGGCATTTTAGGCGAGCGGTTAAGCAAAACGAAAGCCTAAAGGAGTCGTCAATGTCAACACAAAATCGATTCAATTGGCAAAAAGCCATTCAACTTGGCGGCATTGCCGGATTGATTGGCGTTTTAATCGCACTCGTCGGCATGGTCGAATCATTTGACCACCGTGACATTGTCGCGGGTGCAATTAGCATGGGCTGGACGATGCTTTTGTTAACAGTTCTAGTTGCTGCATATTTTTCAGCATCACACCAACCCTCAAAATCATTCAGCCTTGTAGCAAGCGGAATCACCGGTTTTATTTTTTCACTGGTGATGAGTTTGCTGGCTTTCCTAATTGAAAATTTGGACTTACGTCAAATCCTTGTTAATGCTTCACCCAATTTACTAAAAATCCTAACGCTTGAAAACGGAATCCCGAATGGGTTGATTTCATTAATCGTAATATCAACAATTTTTGGCATACTCGGAGGCGCGCTTTACATCTTACCTGCAAAAATCCGCAAAGCAATTTCACTTGGGTTAGGCATGGTAGCCTTTCTCGGTCTGATGGAAGATATTATTCAAGTTACGATAGCAAGTACTGGCAGTGGAAATTCTGCAATTGGCTGGATGTTCGGAAGAGGCACACAAAGCGGACTTTCAATTATTGGTGCAATTGTCGTCTTCGGTGTTGTCATCGGCGGCAATTTGTTATGGGGTACAAATGCACCAAAGATTAATGCACAAGTTAGCAAAATGCCCCCCAACCGACAACGCTCGCTTCGTATACTTGGTTACGGTTTGATTCTGCTAGTTGTGCTTTATCTTCCAGTTGTACTTGGGCTATACCTCACCGAAGTTGTAAACGTAACTGGCTTATTTATTCTGATGGGGCTTGGATTGAATATCGTGGTCGGTTTTGCAGGCTTACTCGATTTAGGGTATGTTGCCTTTTATGCAATTGGTGCCTATACAGTCGGCGTGCTTACCAGCCTTTCTGGTCAATTGAGCACAGCATTTGAGTGGAATTTCTGGTGGGCGTTGCCGGTTTCCATCTTTATCTGTGTCATGGCTGGGGTTGTTTTAGGTATTCCTGTGTTAAACATGCGTGGTGATTATCTCGCGATTGTGACTTTAGGTTTTGGCGAAATCATCCGTATTTTAGCTTTATCTGACTTCCTAAAACCGCACATTGGTGGCTCGCAAGGTATCGTAAACATTCCACCACCAGATTTTTTGGGTGTGCTATTAAACAAACCGCAGACGCTGTACTATCTGATTGTGGCAGGTTGTATTCTGGCTTTGTTTGTCAGCCAACGTTTACGCGACTCAAGGCTTGGCAGGTCTTGGAAAGCTATGCGCGAAGATGAAGATGTAGCACAAGCTATGGGCATTAACTTGGTTGCGACAAAATTGTTAGCATTTGCAACTGGCGCGGCATTCTCAGGGTTAAGTGGCACAATTTTGGCGGTCAAACTCGGCACAATTTATCCACACAGTTTCGCCTTGTTGATTTCAATCAACGTATTATCCTTGATAATTGTTGGCGGTATGGGTAGTATTCCCGGCGTATTTATCGGCGGGCTATTATTAGCAGGCATGCCTGAACTCTTACGTGAATTTGCTGAATATCGCCTTTTGATTTATGGTGCTTTACTTGTCGTAATGATGCAAGTCCGTCCAGAAGGCTTCTGGCCCGAAGAAACCCATAAACGTGAATTTCATGAAGACGCACCAGATGTAACCCCAGTACAGGAGGCGGCGTAATGGCTTCTGTACTTTCAGCACTTAACGTCACAAAACAATTTGGTGGTCTCACTGCAGTTAATAGTTTGAATATAGAGATTGTTGAAAATTCAATCTCCAGTGTTATCGGACCAAACGGTGCCGGCAAAACAACCTTCTTTAATTGCATCACAGGCTTCTATAAACCTGAATTTGGCGAAATCATCTTCAAAGGCAACCGCATTGACGGTTTACGTCCAGACCAAGTGACTCAAATGGGCATCTCACGCACATACCAAAATATTCGCTTGTTTGCCAACTTGACTGCGCTTGAAAACATCATGGTTGGCTATGACCCGCATTTGAAAACCGGCTGGCTAGATGCAGTTCTTCGCACGCGCCGCTATCATGAAGATGAAAAAGCCGCACATGATGAAGCCATAAAATTATTACGCTTTGTTGGGTTAGCAGGTTCTGGTGACCAAATCGCCCGTAACCTTCCTTATGGCGCACAACGCAGATTGGAAATTGCCCGTGCACTCGCAAGTAAGCCAGCTTTGCTCTTATTAGATGAACCCACTGCTGGTATGAATCCCAACGAAACAGGCGAAATGATGCACTTCATTCGAGATTTGCGCGACAGTTTAGGAATCACAATTCTGTTGATTGAACATGACATGCGCCTTGTGATGGGCATCAGCGAACAAATCACTGTTTTGGATTTTGGTGAAAAGATTGCCGAAGGCGGACCAAAAGAAATCCAAAGCAACCCACGTGTGATTGAAGCGTATCTTGGTCGCGGTGCCGCTACTGAAGGCATGGCTACTTCAGAAAATAAATCAGGGTAGGCAGGTAGAGATGTCTTTACTAAACATTGATAATATACACACCTATTACGGTAATATCCATGCGCTAAAGGGAGTTTCACTAAATATAGAAAAAGGTGAAATCGTCACGCTTATTGGAGCGAATGGCGCTGGCAAAACCACTACCCTGCGAACGATTTCTGGGTTATTAAAACCACGTGAAGGAAAAGTCACCCTAAGCGGTGAAGACCTTGCAAAATACAAAGCCCACGAAATTGTGTACAAAGGCATTTGTATGGTTCCAGAAGGACGTGGCATTTTTGCCCGCCTCACTGTTACCGAAAATCTTGAAATGGGTGCATACAGCCGTTCAGACAAAACAGAAATTCAACAAAACATGGAACGCGCATTCACCACCTTTCCGCGCTTAAAAGAACGCCGTACACAAGTAGCCGGAACACTTTCTGGTGGTGAACAACAAATGCTCGCCATGGGACGCGCACTCATGTCTAACCCAAGCATCTTACTTTTAGATGAACCTTCGATGGGGCTTGCACCTGTATTGGTCGAATTGATTTTTGACATCATTCAACAAATCAATAAAGAAGGCACAACCATCTTATTAGTGGAACAAAACGCTTTAATGGCATTAGGAATTGCCAGTCGCGGTTATGTACTTCAAACCGGGCAAATCGTTTTGAGCGATAGCGCCGAGAACTTGAAAAAGAATCCGACGGTACAAAAAGCCTACTTGGGCATGGAATAAAAAAATGCAAAAATAAAACGCAGAGAAATTTCTCTGCGTTTTATTTTTCAATTACGGCTGTATGTTTCCGTCTCGACTCAACCCAAAACTTGCGATTGTCACTGGGCGATAATCAAACCCCAAAGCTTCAACTCGAATCACATGTACACCTTCATCAAAGCCTGAGATATTTATAAACCCGCCATGCCTGCCACTCTTTGACCAAATTGCTGAAGTATTACCACGCCAAACCTCTTCCCCATCAAAGAGAACTCTTGCCCAACCAATTGTCTGCTCACCAAGGAACTGCACACCAATGGCTTCAAATGAACCATCTATCTTTGCTTCAATCCAACTGCCAGCATCATCCCACCACAAAATGCGATGTACCCCTTGCGCAATCGTATTTTGCGCATAAGAAATTTCAACACCGGCTGGTGGCGAAAAATCTGCAGTGTTCGCATGGACAATTACATCTGGTGGTGTAGTAAAGAAGCGACTATCTCCGCCGAAAATTTGTACGTCCACAGAAATATCTGCAGGAATGATATCTGCCTGATAATTTCGCTTCTCTTCACAACCAGGCGCATCAGCGAAGTCGGTGCAAGAAAGCCAAGCTTGCTTGCTGATATTTTTTTCACGCAAATCAAATGAACATGGGTCATCTATGGTTTCTAAAATCAACTCACCATTTTTGATAGACCACTTATATTCGCCGGTATTCTCCGGGCAATATGGGTCATTAAAAAGATACAAACGGTCTCCTTCGACCTTATAAGAAGCAATACTTCTCCATCCTGTCACTTCATAATAAATGCGCATCACACCTTGCTCAAATTGTAGTTTCCAAATACCACCCGCCACGCGGTAATCAGCACAGCGCAAACATTTCCACCACTGGGGCCAAGAAGGGTCTAATTTGGTATAAATCCCGTCTAGCAAGCTTTTTTCAGGCTCAGGCAAAGGTGTGAAATATGCATACGGCGTGGATTCAAGTAAAGCATCCCAAATACTGGTAGGTGTACCAGTAGCAGATAAAATTGGTTCTACTGTCCCATTTGCAATATTTGAACGGAGATAAAAAATAATCACCCCAAGCAACACAATTCCTGTCACCACCAAAGCAATTAATTGATTTTTGTTTTTCATTCAATCCTCTATTAAAATAGAAATATAACAAACCATCTCGCAGGTTTAATTATAAATCCTTATCAGGGATATAAAACCTGCAGGACGTTAAACAAGGAAGCCTCATGCTAATACTCAATGCCAAAGACGTAAGAACAAGCCTCCCGATGAAAGAAGCGATTGAAGCCATGAAGGTCGCCTACGCCTCTTTATCAGACGGGTCAGCAGATGTGCCCCAGCGGATACATTTATCAATCCCGAATCATGACGGCATTAGTTTGTTCATGCCTGCCTACATGAAAAGCGAATCAGATGAAGCATTGGCTGTGAAGATTGTTTCTTTATTTCCCAAAAACCCATCACGCGGACTTGCATACATTCAAGCGGCAGTATTAGTTCTTGAGACAGATACAGGGCGAGCAATTGCTTTGTTAGAAGGAAGCACGTTGACCGCGATACGTACAGGCGCAGG
>JAEURF010000057.1:3380-8757 GCA_016789205.1 Anaerolineales bacterium | reverse complement strand
GATTCAAGTGCAAGACCCCACAGGTCAACAAGGATTTGTAGCCGCTTGGTATGTGTCAGATAAAAAAGTGACCGCCTCTTCATCTACAAGTACACCTGCTTCATCACCTACGCCTTCTACTTCACCTACACCAAGTTCATCGCCAAAGCCAAGCAACTCCCCATCTCCTGCTCCAGTTCCAGCAGGTGCTTTGGCGTTATATCCCACCACACAAATTTCACTGCGTAGCAAACCCATCGTCGCAACAGATAACTTAATTCGTTACGTGCAACCCACAGAACAACTCATCAGCCTTGAACCTGCCGAGCAAGCCATTCCAAAAGTTGGCGTAGAAAATCAATGGATTAAAGTCCGGGATGCTAATAAAAAAGAAGGCTATGTTGCGGCTTGGTATGTCAAGTATGCTGGTGGTTCTACGGCACAAGCCAATAACACAACTTCATCCTCCAGCGGACCTGTCAAAGTGAAAACAACTGCTGAAGCGGTTTCATTGCGCAACCAACCCGTCGTTAGTGATGCTAGTTTAATCAAGCGCGTGCCGATTGGTTATGAATTTACCATCACTGAAGCGGGCGGAGAATCAAAAATTGGCGCAAACAACCAGTGGATTAAAGTCAAAGATTCAACTCACGAAGGCTACATCGCTGCGTGGTTTGTAGCGCGGTAGGAGAGGATACAAACATGGAACCACAAGCCGAATATCAAGAACCAACCCCTATTCTCCAAATTGCATGGATGCGCTATGCACAATTGAGTGCCTATTCAAGAAAAAGAAAGAAAGCAAATTTAAACCTAAGGCGCTGGGTTACGATACTAGGAATCGTCGCAACTTTTCTTGCCCTTGTTGTTACTACAGTTCCGTCTGAGGCAAGCCTGCTCAATACAATCTTGAGATTTTTCCTGGTGCTTACACCGATTGTTGCTTCAGCATTAGCCGCTTACGGCACAAAATTCCTCGCCAGTGGAGATTGGTTAGTATCGCGTGCAGGTGCAGAAGAAGTATTAAAAGAAATTTATATCTACCGCACCGTTTTACAAAATGAGAAGAATCGTAATAACTGGTTAGAAAATCGCTTAGCAGAAATTCAACGTTCTGTCTATCGTGGCATGAATGGAGAGTTAATCATCCCGCCTTATGAAGGGAAAATACCACCTCATTATTCACCAGATGACCCGTCAACTGATGCTGGCTATCACGACATTAATGGAGATGACTACTTAAAGTACAGGCTAGAATCTCAACTCAAGTGGCACATTAACAAAGTGAGCGAAGCGCAACAAGGCAGAGTTCGCTTACAAGTGTTAATTTTATTGTCGGGTGTGGCTGGCGCGTTACTAGCAGTATTTTTACCCTTGTGGACAGCACTTGCGGCATCTTTCACAGCCGCGTTCATCGGCTGGCAAGAACTTCGTAATTATGATTTAACCATCCGAAATTACAGCAAAGTAGTGATGGAATTAGAAATCCTCTATAACCACTGGCATAACTTAAGTTATGAAGATAAAAATACAACTGAATTCTTCAAATTGGTACGCTCTGCTGAAGAAATTCTTTGGGGTCAAAATGTAGAATACATTAAAGCCATGCAAGAAGCGCTCAAAGATAAAGACCTTGAAGAAGAAGCTGGTCTCGTCAATCGTGTTATCAAAGAAGCACGCGAATCTGACCGCCGCTTGAAACAATCGCTTGAAGATTCTGTAATTGACTTTACTACTGGAAAATTATATGAAGCCAATGAAAGTTTGAGCGAAACCTTTGAAGATGCACTCAATACATTGGCAAAAGAAGCCTCTTCTGAAATTGTGCGAGCCGAACTCGCCGCCATGCGAGATGCCATTCAAGAATTTTCACAAAAAATTGCAGAGAAACTTGGGCTTTCATCTTCACTTGAACAAATCGCTGAAGATTATCAAGAAATAGAAGTTGGTCAAAACACCCCACGTCCGGTCATCAATGAGTTGTTATCACGCTATCCGAAAACTAGTGAAGTTAAAGGATAAAGGTTCGTGCAAAAAAATATCACTGCAAAGCAGGTAGAAACGGTTGAGAAAAAAAATAGTTTTCTCGAACGCCTGTTTGCATGGTTTAGAAGCAAGACCAACGAAGGAGTTCCAATGACGAACGGAACAACAAATATCACGCCAGAAAAAAAAGTTGAACCTGTTACCGCCGCGATTACAGTAACAGAACCAAAGTCGAATGCATCTCAAGATTCAAATGGAAATAAAAATGTAGGTGAAGACCCCAAGCCAAAAGTCCAGGAAGAGGCGGCTTCTCCAAATCAAGAACAAGAGTCTAATAAACTTCGCAATGAGATTCGCCCGCACGCATTTATCGTCATGCCCTTCGGAAAAAAGAAAGGTTCAGATGGCGCGTTGTATGATTTCAATGCGATTTATAAAAAGATGATTAAGCCTGCGTTAGAAGAAGCCGGGTTTGAACCTTTTCGGGCTGATGAAGAAACCGCCTCTGGCGACATCCTGACCGACATGTTTCAAGAACTTCTGCTTGCTGACCTCGTCCTCTGCGACTTAAGCATTGACAATGCGAATGCATATTATGAATTAGGTATTCGCCACGCATTTCGAAAACGCGGCGTGATGCACATTCAAGCTGGGCGGGCATATATGCCGTTTGATGTTTTCAATGTGCGCACACTGCCTTATCACATCACAGCCGAAGGCGTGCCAGACCCTGAACATTTGAAGAATGATATTCAAGCGATTGCACGCATGGCAAAAGATACTTGGGGTTCAGACCGTGATGCGATTCACAGCCCGATTTTCAATTTACTTTCTGGCTTACAAGAACCAGATAGAAAATCTTTACGCACGCCTTTAGCAACTGGCTTCTGGCGTGAATATAATGAATGGAAACAACGCGTTACAGTAGCACAACGCCAAAAAAGAATTGGTGACATCCTTTTGCTCACTGAAGAAATTCGCAATCCGCTGATTAAGGAAGAAGCGATTGGTGAAGCAGGCAATGCACTTGCTAACTTAGGGCGCAATGAACTGGCATTGGCGCAATATCGTAAAGGCTTAGAAGTTAATTCAAGCAATTTAGATTTTCGCCGTAAAGAAGCGTTTCATCTAAACCGCATTGGACGAGTAGATGAGGCAATTGTAAAAATTGAAAGTTTACTGACTGATTTCCCGAATGACAGTGAGGCGATTTCTTATTTAGGTCGCATCTATAAAGAAATGTGGACTGTGTCTTGGAAAGACATACCCACTAAAAAGCAACGCCTACGAGCCTCTTTCGATGCCTATCACTGGTTGATTAAGTCAGTGGATACATATCTCAAAGGCTATCGCATTGACTTGAATAATTATTATCCTGGAGTCAATGCGCTCACGCTTTCAGCCATTGCCATTCATCTCGCAGACCGTTTTGATAATGCACAAGACCCAGACCCCGATATTACCCGTATCCGTTCAGAGTTTTCTGAATTAAGAGGCGCTTTGATATTTGCACTTGAAACAAAAGTAGATATTGATACCGCCGATTATTGGACTCTTATTTCATTAGCAGAGTTGCGCGTGCTTACTGCAGATAATATCGCCGCGGTTGTTCGTTCTTATAGAAAGGCGCTGACCGCCTCAAGACGCAACTTATTCTTTTTGCAAGCCTCGCTTGCTCAATTAGAAATATTGCTCGCATTAGACATGCGCACGCCATACGTCAAAGCGGCGATTGAGATACTAGAGGAAGAAGTTGACCGCGTTGCAGGCATTGACAAACAGTCTTCGTCTAAGAAAGCGCGAAGAAAATCCCGCAAAAGTCAAGATGGGCAATCTTTTCTATTTGCTGGCTATATGGTGGATTATCCTGGGAAAGATAAGAAAAACTTCCCTGCCAATAAAGAAAATGAAATACGGCACGAACTCAACAAAGTTCTTGAAAAACTCCATGCCAAGCCTAGTGATAGGGCATTTCTAGCTGGGTTATCGGCTGGGAGCGAAATTATTTTTGCTGAATTGTGTATTGAAAAAGGCATTCGGGTTGATTTACATCTGCCGTTAGCAGAGGCAAAATATATTCGCGAGTTTGTTTCTCCATGTGGTGATAATTGGGTAGACCGCTTCTACAAGATTCGCAGTCATCCATTGGTGGAAGAATTCTATCAACTTGAAAATGTCGGAGAGCCTAAAGAAGGCGATGACCCATACGAAAGAAACAATCGTTGGGCATTATATTCTTCGCTTCGACGCGGCATATCAAAAGTAACATTGATTGCAGTCTGGAACGGCGTCGGCGGGCAAATCAAAGACCGAGATGCAAAACTCACCCGTCACATGGTGGAATTGATGCGCGATACCGGCGGAAAAATTGAAACCATCAACACATCAAAATATATTTATAGTGTGATTGATAATGCGTTAAGCGAAATTATCAAAGATGCCGCTTCACATAATACGCCGCCACCACGCCCTATTCTAAAAAAGCCTGTCAAGAAAAATTAAGTTAATCAGCCTGCAATTGATGAATTAAAACAAAAACCCGTCGAGCTACTCGACGGGTTTCATGATGGCTTCCACTTTTTCATTTGGATAAGACCAAATTTCACCTTTTACGCCTTTGGCGAGATAAAAATCACCCGCACGGACAGTTTGCGGTCCTTCTAGCGATTCAACCGTCACCAAACGATTTTCATCGCCACCTGTTATATCTCGCATTGGCACGAGCATTGTGACAGCACGTTTCATACAATAGCCTGGTTCTGTAACAATGTAGGCTTTATCAAAAATATCAGGGTCTACGGGCCAAACATCATCGGGCTTATCAATTTCACTTAATAACATGTCTCCGTTTTTGGCGATTAAGGTTGCCCCCCATGGCGTTTTGACTTCCTTTGTTTGAGGCTCATGCGGAGCAGGCAAAAACGGCTTAACACGGCGCACAGCCGTATTACGATACGGTTTGAAGTCAAGTTTACTTAAAATCGGGCTTTCGGAGGTTAAGACAATTGGTTCGGTCATAAATTATTTTTTCTTAGAGGGAAACCAGCGTTTCATATCTAGCCGATTTCTGAAGTACACAATTGCTAACAAGGCAAGTCCCAATAGATAAATCAATGTGCCGAAGTAAGTAAACGTGAAGCCTGTATCAATCCCTGCTTCATCTAAAAGAATACCGTAAATGTAATTATCTAATTGGACAATGCCAAACATCAACAAGCCCAGCAATACTAATCCAGCAAAGAATAATTTAATATTAGAAAATAGCCCAGCACGGGTGATTAATCCCTTTGCCATAAAAAACGAAAGCACGGCAAATATAATCACACTGCTAGTTAAAACGATTGAAACCATCCCCAAAAAATCCGTTTCAAGAAAATCGGAAATTCCCGAAAAGAAAAGATAATCAATCACC
>JAEURF010000057.1:0-3282 GCA_016789205.1 Anaerolineales bacterium | reverse complement strand
ATTTAATCCTTTTACACCCGGGCGGAAGTCAATCCATTGTACGTTTGATAATTTCTTAGAAATATCATCATTGCCTTGAATCATTACAGGGAAAACGACTTGCCTCACGGGGTCTGCTTCGGTATCGTTCTTAAACCGTGAGACCAATGCCAGAACTGCTTTTGCACTTTTTATATCTTCTGCTTGCGGATGACCATATTTCTTAAGCATCGTGCTCATTTCATCCGCAATTTTTGAATCTTCGGGAGCATAATCAATAAAAAATGGGATTGGCTCAGGATTCATAATGTTGGGGTTGTAGGGGTTGGCAAATTTCGGCACGGTTGCCTCAGGCTTCCCCCAGCGTTGAAGCGGAGCAGAACGTAAAACTGCAAGAAGAATCCATCCTAAAATTCCAAATTCAAAACCATTAATTAAAGCCTCTGTAATATCTATATCTTCGATATAAACGAGTGCCGCAAGCGATAAGGCAATTGGCAAAGTTGCTAGTGCGGCTTGTACGCGCATAAAATCAAACTTGCGTTTGAAAATCTGATAGGGCAAGGGAACCAAAATAAACGGGATAAATATTGTCCAAAACGCGCCGAGTGATACAAACGCAACGATGACGCTTAATGCAATTGTGCCCCAAACTTGCCACGGCATTTTAAAGCCTGCTTGTGGCACAGGGTGGTCTTCTTGAATTGGTTTTTCTAATTGGGAAAATAATTCCGCTAAGCCTGCTTTGTAACTGCCGCGAAAATCTATCCATTCATATTTTTCTAGTTCAGCGGGAATATCTACTGCCTCAAATATCAAAAGAATGAGGCGTTTTTTCATCTCTAAAAAATGTTGCCATTCTAACGCCACATATTTGGAAGCCAAAGAGGCTTTCGATACAACCAATAAAACTGTATCTGATTCATTCAAGCCTTTTTCAATTTGCTCTTTCCATGGCGAGCCCGGAATCAGTACGCGATAATCTAACCAAACATCATAACCTTTATCTTCCAATTTACTTACTAGGTCATCTACAAACCCTAACTCGCGCCGTGAATAACTCATAAAAATTTTGCCAGCCATATTGCACTCCTATAAAGCAAAAAATTTAGAACTTTCAAATTATACACTTGAAACGAAATCTCCCCTATGCTATAAGTGAGGCTTATGAATCAACTGATTGTGATTGTCGGAGCCAGCGGCGTTGGCAAAACCTCACTGATGCAAGCACTTTGCAAAAAGCATGATTTTGCAGTAGCGTATGAAACACACGCCGAAAGACCATTCCAAAAATTATTCAAACACGATGCAAATTACGCGCTTGTCAATCAACTAGATTACTTAATTCACAAAGCAGAGCAAGAAAAAGATTTACGCCAAACTGATAAACCGGCTTTGATGGATGGCGGCTTAGATTTAGATTTTTACGGATTCACACGCCTCTTTCATGCGCACAACTGGCTCAGCGACTTAGACTTTGACCTCTGCCGACGCTTTCACAGCTTGATTCGCTCTATGCTCCCACCACCAGACTTAATTGTTGTTTTGAACGCGGATGAAAAAGTTATCCAGCAAAGGTTAGACTCACGCGATAGAATCAATATTGCATCAGGTGAAGATGCGAAACTGCTTGAAAAATTTATCAATGAATGGATAGAATCAGTTGACTCGTCGAAAATCTTAAAGTTAGATGTATCAAACGAAACAGTTGAATACGAGAAAAGTATTTCGGTTATTATGGATAAAATCAATGGAAAATTTTGATGAGTTAAAACATAAAACAGACGGCACACCGAAATATAAGTTATCGAGTGCTAATGTGTTTGTTTCAGAAGGCGGTTTTCATTATGTCAGTTATCTTGACCCGATGCAAGCCATTTCACCTATCATTGATGGCAATGGATTAACCGACGAAGAAATTAACTACATTGAAAAATCTTTACAATCGAATCCTGAACGAATTGAAAATCAAGTAGATGCCGTAAAACGACATGTGGAGATAAAAAATAAAAGAGTTTTAGATATCGGCTGTGGTGGCGGATTATTTTTATCTAAGATGAAAGCTGAAGGCGCAAAAGGTATTGGCATTGAACTCAGTGACTCACGTGCTTATTATGCCCAAACCAAACACGGCTTAGACATCACCAAACGCCCGATTGAAGATAATTATTGGGAAAATTTTGAAAATACTTTTGACGTAGTTACATTATGGGATGTGATTGAGCATGTCAACTTTCCGCTAGCTACGTTGAAACATGCGGTAAAGGTTTTGAAACCGAACGGCATTTTATTAATTGACACACCCTGCCGTGACGCGTTTTATCACCGTTTTGGAGAATTTACTTATAAAATTTCAGGCGGGCGATTTCCCACTTTTTTGAATGCGATGTATTCCTCCAAACCATTTGGGCATAAGCAAATTTTGTCACTTGATGAGATGAAGAGATTATTTGAGTCTGTTGGCTTAGAAGTATTGGAACTAGAAACCTTCCACGAGCTTTCGTTTCCTTATAGTTTTTATTTGAAAAAGTTTTTCAGGTCAGATGTTTTAGTGAAAATTTTATTGCCGCTTGTACACATTTTCTTTGTAGTTTTTCCAATCCGAAATAAAATGTTGGCAATTGGGAGAAAAAATTAAAAGGCGAGATTAACTCGTGCTTACTTCACATCTACTTTCATGAAATACACTAAGATTCGATGCAAAACAAAAAATGGAAAAAGCAAAGTGATGTGAACCAAATTACTTAATGCAAACAACAAAGCCACTGAATTTAACAAATTATCAAAAAATGGGGCGAGGTTTTCTAACATCCACGTTCCCGCGCCAGATAAAATTGCCAGCGAAAATAATAGAATTGCCCAAATCCCTAACGGAAGCCAAGCATGGCGGTCTGACTCGGAGGGCATCATTGTGCTAGAAACTGCAAAGGTTAAGTAAAACCATAACCAAAAATCTGGAATATCTGGCAGTAAACCGACGCCCATCCAAAATAATTCCACTTGACCGTTCCGAAGCACATTCCATAAGGTGTGTAATTGCAATTGCATAATGCCTGCATACGCAATGAACAATGTCCCTGCGATTAATGGAGATAAGCCAATTAAAGAATCACGGATGAAGTCGGTCTTTTCGACTTCTACATAACCCATTTGTAATTTTCCGTTGGGCAACGGCGTTGGAATGACAGAAAATTTACCAGTGCGAACCCTTAAGAGTTTCGCCATCAAAAAATGACTAGCCTCATGTAAAAATACACCGGGGAAAAATAAAATCGAAAATATAGCCAATGTTAATTGCAAATT
>JAEURF010000056.1 GCA_016789205.1 Anaerolineales bacterium | reverse complement strand
ACTCCTCGCAATGACGAAATTGTTAATTTCATAAGGAAAAGATAATGAATGAAAAACCAACTGGCGTGACTGCCAATAAAAGCGAACGTGAATTTACAATTACATGGGATTCAGGACATACCAGCGTTTATCCATTTGGATTATTGCGCGCGGCTTGTCCATGTGCTTCATGTAGAGGCGGGCATGAAAATATGAAAGCCGAACCGGATGAAGAAGTTTTTAAAAAACAAATGGAAGATAATCAATCAACAAGAATTGCAAATGTAGTTGCAGTTGGTTCGTATGCTTTAACAATTGTTTGGGAAGATGGTCACGATTACGGAATTTATAACTGGCACTATTTACGGGCTTTATGTCCGTGTGAGGAATGTAGGGCAGGTAAGTAGTAGACAGGTAAACAAGTAGACAAGTAAATAGGTGTACCTGTTTACTTGTTTACATTACTAAGGAGTAGGCGTTGGGGTTCTCGTTCTGGTTGGTGTGGGTGTAGATGATGTTGGGGTTCTGGTAACAGGCGTCACCGTTGGGGATGAGGCGCCGCCGCGCGGAGTCGCTGTAGGTGGAATTAAGACGTCAAGCCGCGCTTCTGCTTCTTCACGCATTTCAGGTGTCATCGCATTTCGATTTAGTTTTAGTAAATCATTCCAAGATTTTATTGCATCACCAATATCACCGCGACCTTCTTGGCTTTTGGCACGCCAGTAAAGCGCTAAGGCTTTTTCACGGTCGGTCTTTGCTAGGTTTTGTGCAATTTCAACTTGTAAGAAAGCACTGCCAAATTTTTCGTCAATATAGTATGCGCGGGCATATCCTAAGCGTGCCTCAAATGATTGGTCATCTTCATCTACTGCAATGGTCATGTCGTCAATCGCTTCGTTGCCATTGCCTAATTCGACATGTGACAAGCCACGATAAATATAGTAATCTCGCAAGCCTCTTGGGTTTAAGTCAAATGCACGGTCTAAAACTGTAACTGCCATTTGATATTCACCCAATTGATAATAGACCAAGCCTAGTTTTGCAAAACCGCTGGCATCTTCAACTTCGTAATTTGTGTATAACTGCAAGGCATCAAGCGCGCGCGGATAATCTTCATCTTGAATATATAAATCGCTGAGCAATTTATAGGTTGATAAGTTTGTAATATCTAAGGCGTAGGCTTCTTCGGCGTAGATTAAGGCTTTTTCAAAATCATCATCTAAAAGATAGGCATTGGCTAAAGCGAGATAGACTTCAGATGAACCGGGCAGGAGTTCTTGTGCTTTTTGTAAATCGGTGATGGCATCATCAACATCGCCACGGCGAGTATAAAAACGCGCGCGTTCTAAATACGCTTCGCCATAAAACGGGTCACGCTTGATGGCATCGGCAAATAAACTTTCTGCATTAAAGTTTGGATTTGATAATAAACGCGCACGCGCCAACCCAAGATATGGCGCGCTGAAATTAGGGTCTATTTTCAAGGCTTCGTTGTAATTACGAATGGCATTTGCGCTTTCGCCTTTGAAGCGATAGGCTTCGCCGATGTAATAATATATGTCTGCAGACTCAGGCTCAAGCGGGAGAATCAACTGCATATTAAGAATGAACGCATCCCAGTCACCTTTTTTATAAGCATCTTGTGCAATTCGATATTGATCAATCGAAACTGCTGAGCGCGGTGTATTGACATATAAAGGTGTCGGCGTATAGGTTTGTGGTAAATAAGCAGAAAGCGGAGTTGGTCCACCAAATACTCTAGTAGGAATTGCTGTTGCGCCAAATAGAGTTGGTGTGGCGGTAAATGTCGGGGATGGACCCGGTGTGTTGGTTTGTGTTGGTTGAAAATTACTTTGGCGCGGCAAGATAAAACCGAAAACTACATAAGCGCATAATCCAAGCCCTAAAAGAGTAACGCCAACCAATCGAAACGCTGGTGTTCTAAAAAGACTAACACGCACTTTGGGTTTTTCATTGGCGAGTAATAATTTTTCTTCCCATGCACGCGGACGATTCATCGGGAACGGCTGAATGCTTTCATCGGGTGCTAAAGCCCCAAGCAAAATTAAACCTCGTTTTGCGGTACTATTTTCCGGGTCAAGTTTTAGAGCCGTTTGTAAACAATAAATGCGTTCTTTGGGCGAATCAACCGAAGCGCTTAGCCAAATCCAATAGACGGCATTGTTTTGGTCAGACTTTAATAAAAGCGTGAGCAATTCTTTGGCACGCGGTTTATCACCGCGACGCAATGCATCTACGGCATCTTGAAAAATAGTGTCGCTGTTTTGCTCTTTGAGTTCACCGGTCATTCGCTGATTCTAATGCAATTCCCGAAATTCTTCGACCTGATATGTAAAAACTTGCAATTTTGTTTCCCGCCATAAATTTGCCTGCCCGTTCATCTTATAACAAAGTTGATTCATAAATTCTGACGGGTTTGGGATTTTTTCCCAAACTTGTGGCAAAAACGTCGCCTTGCGTTCACCATATTTGATGATGACACCATCAATATGTGGATTCAACTTTTTGATTAAATCTTCGCTGGATTCATACGACAACGCCTGCGGCGCGCCTAATCGCGAGACTTCAATCCTGATTCTGTTTAACTCACTTTTTTCTATGGGTAAAAAGCGCGGGTCTTCTAATGCCGCCGCGATGGCATGTTCGCGTACATCTTCAATCAATGGCTGATATGCTTCTAACGTGCCAATACAACCGCGCAATTGATGGTGAATCGTCAAGGTCACAAACGATGCGCCATATTCACGCAAAGCTGGTGGATAAGCGTCAATATTTAATTTTAACAACGTTTTTTCTTGAACCACAAGTTCAATTGACTCGCGTGCAATCTTCAATAAAGTTTGTTTCTCCCCATCGGTTAATAGCTGAGACATATTGCCTCCAAATAACTTATGGCAATTTATTTAACGTCCAATATTCACGGTTGTGATAAATCAACGGCTCGCCACTTCCCGTTCCACGTGCGGCAACGACTTGAGAAATAAATAATGTATTCATGCCCGCGTCAAATGTTTGAAGCACACGACAATCTAACCAAGATAATCCACCGACAATTAAAGGCGACCCCGTCACAAGTGTTTCTGTTTGCAAGCCAGCAAATTTATCTTCTATTTCTTTGATTCGCCCAGCAAAAATATTCGAGAGTTGTGTTTGTTCAATGGAAAGAATCGTAATCCCAAATGCTTTTGATTTTGAAATAATTTCATGCGTGCGCGTGTTCTGTTGTAAAGAAATTGTAATCAGAGCAGGCTCTAAAGAAATCGAGGTAAACGAGTTCACCGTCATGCCGTGTTTTTGGTTTTCATAGGTCGCAGTCACCACAGTCACCCCAGCAGACCAAGCCCGCATGGCGGCACGCAAAGATTCAGGGTCTAATGTCATCACAGGTTGATTCTCCATTGTATTTTCATCATACTTGCCAGCGAAAAGCACGTCAAGACAAATTAATATCAACTTCATACCTTAAAAGTATTTCATCTACGCATGGTACACTCGCATCTATGAACAAAAAATCTACAAAAATTCTCATTGCACTAGCAGGTGTATTTCTGCTGGCTGTTTTGACGTACCAAATCCCCGCAGTCAAATCACGCCTCGCTTGGCGGCTAGACGTATTTCAAATTTATATAAAAAACACAATCAACCCAGTCGGTCCTGTACCAACTGCATTACCGGTTACACCACAAGTTAACACATCTACCCCTCTGCCAACTAGCACAACAGTGGTGCAAGTGGTTACACCGACCAGCACATCACTTCCGTTACCCGCCCAAGTTTCAATGAAATCACCGCCATACGAAAAACAAACCGCAAACAATTGTGGACCCGCAACCCTTTCGATGGCATTACACATGTACGGTTGGGAAGGTAACCAAACCGACATCTCCAACTTAATAAAACCTGTCACAGGTGACCGCAATGTCAACCCCGAAGAGATGCGGTACTACATCCGCACACAGGCAGGTTGGCTCAATCTTGAATATCGTGTTGGCGGAACGATTGAATTACTCAAACAATTACTGGCGGCAAATTATCCCGTCATTGTTGAAAGTGTCACCTCATTAAATCCCGCCGATGCACTTGGTCCAACCGATGATTTATGGGCGGCGCATTATTTGTTAATCACAGGTTATGATGATTCAAAAGGTGAATTTACAATACAAGATTCTTATCATGGACCTGACCTGACAATCTCTTATGCTCAACTCGAAAAAGATTGGAAACCTTTCAACAACTTATACATGGTGATGTATTATCCACAATACGAAGAAGAGATGAAAAGCCTGCTCGCCTCACACTGGGACGCCAACCTGAATCGGCAATTGACATTAGACTTAACCCAAACAGCCATCTCCAGCGAGACAGCCGACGCCTTCGACTGGTTCAACTATGGAAGCAACCTTGCCTATTTTTCGCGCTACGAAGAAGCCGCACTCGCCTACGATAAAGCCCGTGAAATTGGTTTACCACTAAGGATGTTTCGTTATCAATTTGGTCCATTTCTTGCCTATTTTCATTCTGGTAGAAATGATGACTTACTCGCATTAACCAATTATGCACGCGGCGTTACCGAAATGTCTGAAGAAGCCTGGTTATGGTATGGCTATGGTTTATATCGCAAAGGCGACTTTGACGGCGCATTGAAAGCCTGGCAAAAAGCAGACTCGATTAACCCAAACTTTTTTGAAGACCAAGCTCGCAAAGCGATGCAATTAGTGCAATAATATAACTATTACCCAATGAATAAAATAAAATTCTTTTTCCCTATTATCTTTTTGCTTTTTGCGTGTCAGCCAACACCACATGCTACACCCGAAGCAACCGCTATTCCAACAATTTCAGTCGTCGAAACTTCAACTGCTGTGCCGACACAAATTCCTGTCACACAAACACCAGCAATAACTGCTACGCCTGAAACAATAAAAATCTCACACAAAGATGGTATGACTCAAATCTATATTCCCGCTGGAACATTCACTATGGGCGGTTTGGATGTGTATCGTGAAAATGATGAACTGCCAGCACATGAAGTTAAATTAAACGCTTTTTGGATTGACCAATTGGAAGTGACCAATGGAATGTATAACTTATGCGTCCAAAATGGTGATTGCAGACCGCCTGTATTACCTCGCTCAAACCGCCGTGAAGAATATTTTGGGAATATCGAGTTTCAAGATTATCCCGTAGTCAATGTCACTTGGTATGACGCAAATGCGTATTGTACATGGGCAGAAAGACGGCTCCCCACCGAAGCCGAATGGGAATATGCCGCTCGTGGTGAAGATAAAAGAAATTATCCTTGGGGAGATGAACCTCCAAATGAATACACTGCTAATTTTATTAATCTAATTGGCGATACTTCGCGGGTTGGTTCATATCCAGAAGGAGCCAGTCCGTTTGATGTGTTGGATATGGCTGGTAATATATCGGAATGGGTAGCAGACCGATATAGGCTGGATTATTATGCAAAATCGCCTTTAGAAAATCCATTAGGTCCTTCAATAGATGAAGTATTTAATAATATGTTTGTGATTCGTGGTGGGTCTTTTCAAGATGAAGGTTTTGATTTACGAGTTTCAAATCGAAATTATATTGAAGGTCCAAACCTAAAAGCGCAAACGGATGATGCCGCTTATTATGGCAAGTATTCTGTCAAAATCGGTTTCAGGTGTGTAGCGGATGGTTAAACAGAATCAGGTTAAACCTTAAGCGCGATGCGGTTAATCATCAACAAAACTATATCCACCGGGCCAAGTTTGAATGAGTTCTGTCAGATTCATTTCTTCTTCTAATTTTTTTCTGAGGCGATAAACTACATTTTTCAACAGAACAATATCACCTTCTGCACCCCAAATAGTTTCGATAATTTCTTCTGCGGGGAATACGTAACCTGGGCGGCTCATTAATAAATGCAAAAGGCGAAATTCAAGATTTGTAAGTTTGATTTCTTTTTTATTTTTTCCAACGGCTGAACGATGCGAAGGGTCAAGCCGTAAACGCCCAGTATGATGGGGTTTCATGGGTTCACTCCAACTGCGGCGTGACCATGCCAAAATTTTTGCAAGAAATATAGCCGGGCTAATTGGTTTGATAACACATTCATCAACGCCATTTTGATAGGCTTCAAGAATTTCTTGTTCATTATTGTATGGCAGAAAAAGGAGAATTGGGCTGGCACTGATAGAGCGAAATTTTTTGCACAATTCAATTCTTTGCGGATGAGGCGCATTCAGGTCAATCACAATTAAATCAGGGATTTCTTCAGTTGAACGTTGCATGGCGCGTTCAACTGAGGTTTCAACAATGGCAATCAATCCTTTTTCGCGGATGATGTATCCCCAGATGGGTGCTGTGGCATCTTGGTCACAGATGATAAAGACGCGCGGGGAATTTTGAGTTGAGAGATTAATCATGTTTGGCTGATGTCCTAAATTCAAACAGGTAATACAGAAATCGTTGTACTAACAAAGCTGTAAGCCATTATATGTTAAAAGGTCATAAAAAGTCGTATTTTTTGACCAAAATATTACCTTTGGGGGATTAGGAAATAAGTACCCCATCCGTATACTCTAGCCATAACAAAAAAAGGAGAACCAATGAAAAAATTAATACCTATTCTTGCTATTGTGGCAATTATTGCCTCAGCGTGTGGCGCTGGTGGCGGTCAGCCCACCGCCATTCCAGTTGCAACGGCTTTCCCAACCAATACCCCGCCAGTTCTTAACGCAACTGCTGAAGTAGTTTCCGGTGGTGAAGCAGGTCAAGAACGTGTATCGTCAGCAGATGGTATGCCGCAAGTGTATATTCCAGATGGTACATTCCGTATGGGTGCTATGGACCCAGATGAACAACGAGATGAAGTACCAGCCCATAGCGTTACCATAAAAGCGTTTTGGATGGATAAATTTGAAGTGACGAATGGGATGTACTTTGCCTGTGTACAAGCCGGTGCATGTGAACCTCCTCAAATTTTTAAATCACAAACTCGTGACTCATACTTCAATAATGCAGAATTCAATGACTTTCCAGTTGTTTATGTTACGTGGCTAGAAGCAGATGCATATTGCAAATGGGCAGGTCGTCGCTTACCCACAGAAGCAGAGTGGGAACGTGCCGCTCGTGGTGATGACTTCCGCACTTATCCATGGGGTGATGAACGCCCAGATAATTCACGTGGTAACTTCAATTATTTTGTTGGTGATACTACCCGCGTAGGCAGTTATCCGGCAGGAGCCAGTCCGTTTGGTGTATTAGATATGGCAGGCAACGTCACTGAATGGGTTGCAGATTATTACGATGCCGATTATTACTCTCAAGGTGTAAGTGTGAACCCGACTGGACCAGGTGCCAGAAGCAATTATTTCAACCGTGTGGTACGCGGCGGTACTTTCCAAGATGGATTCAAAGAAATTCGTGTTGCCAACCGTGCCGCAGTGCGAGGCTCGAACCCAAATGCTTCAGACCCACTCTCTACTGATTACCGTGGTGAAGTTTCTCCAAAAATCGGATTCCGTTGCGCTTCAGACTAAGTGGATAGTTGTTACACCAAGTCGTCAGGACTCTTGTCTTGACGACTTTTTTGTTTAATTGAATCAAATGTATAGGTTGTGAGGCAGGTAGAAAGTCAAGAAAGAAGCGGGTTTTTATCTTTACGCATACAAATCGCTATGGTAAACTCGCACAGTAATTCGTAGTCCCAATAAGATACTCTTATCCAGAGAGGCGGAGGGAACGGCCCTGCGATGCCTCGACAACCGGTCAGTCAAATGAATACGGTGCCAATTCCGACAGGATATGCTGGAAGATGAGAGGGTAAAAAAGATTTATTTCATTGCCCTTTCTGCACGTCTGAATGGGCAATTTTATTTTCTTGAAGGAGAAACAAAAACAATGAGCAATACTTTTATGTCTTCCAAAAAACTGATGTTTACATCAGAGTCCGTCTCGGAGGGCCACCCAGATAAAATGTGTGACCAAATTTCAGATGCAGTCTTGGATGCGTGCTTAGAACAAGACCCGCGTTCACGGGTAGCCTGTGAAACGGCTATCAAGACTGGTTATGTCATGTTACTAGGTGAAATCACCACCAATGCACAATTTAATTATGATGAATTGGTGCGCAAGGTCGTTAATGAAATTGGTTACGACGCAAGCGAAAAAGGTTTTGACGGGAGTTCCTGTGGCGTGTTGGTTGCGATTGCGAAACAATCCGGCGACATTGCCATGGGTGTAGATAAAGCCCTTGAAGCCAAATCTGGTGAAATGACGGAAGAAGAAGTTGAATCTGTTGGCGCTGGCGACCAAGGCATGATGTTTGGTTACGCATGTAACGAAACCGATACCCTAATGCCCTTGCCAATTTATTTGGCGCACAAACTCACTCGCAAGCAAAGTGAACTTCGCAAAAGCGGCGCCATCAAATGGTTACGCCCGGATGCGAAAAGCCAAGTGACGATTGAATATTCACAAGGCAAGCCTGTGCGTGTGGATACAGTTTTAATTTCTACACAACATGCAGATGATGTTTCACAAAATGAAATTACTGAAGTCATCACCGAAGAACTCATCATGAAGACTCTTCCTAAAAACCTTGTGGACAAAAATATGAAAGTTTACGTCAATCCAACAGGTCGCTTCGTAGTAGGTGGTCCAATGGGCGATGCAGGTTTAACTGGAAGAAAAATCATCGTTGATACATACGGTGGCATGGGTCGTCATGGTGGTGGTGCATTTTCTGGTAAAGACTCCACAAAAGTTGACCGCTCTGCCGC
>JAEURF010000055.1 GCA_016789205.1 Anaerolineales bacterium | reverse complement strand
CACCGCTTGCAGGAGCAAGAGTTCAATTATTTGCTAGCAATGGCACCACTGAAATCAATGTTGGTCCTGACGGAATCTTAGGCACTGCAGATGATGGAACAGGTGGCGTCGTCACTGGCGCAGGCGGCACATATCTATTTAGTAATTTGCCACAAGGTGATTACATTGTGCGCGTGACACCGCCTGTTGGGTATGCCAGCACAGTAGATACTTTTGACAATGCCGATACAACGAATCCAAACACTAACACAGACAATAATGATAATGGTGTAGGCGAAGGATTAGGTCAAACTTCTAGCAATCCTGTGTCCCTTACGCCGGGAAGCGTTGGCGCGGCATCCAATAACACGGTCAACAATGCAAATGGTACAACCACGAATCCAACTGTTGACTTTGGCTTCCGCACGAATAATGGTTTAGCAAAAACAATCATTAATACAAATGAAGCACATACTGGTATTCATGTCCCAAGCGGTCTTAACAATGTAGCCATTGGTGAAATTATCACTTATGAAATTGTGATTGATTTGCCGGTTGGTTCAACTTTTAATAACACCACAATTACAGACCAATTAGATTTAGGACTTGCCTTTGTAGATTGTGTTTCAGTATTTGTGCAAGGCGTAGATGAAACAGCCAATGCCTGCCCGCCTGCAGTTACACCGGCAGTAGGTACTTCGGTTAATCCGGCTGATGATGGCAGACAAATTGTATTCACTTTGCCTACACCGATAACAGTCACCGCGCCTGCTCAACAGATTGTGATTCAATATCGAGCCATCGTTTTAGATGTAATTGAAAATCAAGATGGCGTGCAATTAAACAACAGTGTCACTTGGGCGTGGGCAGGCGGTTCGTTTACGACAACTGCTCCGAATGTAAGAATTGTGGAGCCAGATTTAGCAATTGATAAGAGCGCCACACCTACGAGTAATGTTCCAGTTGGCACACCGGTTCAATTTACTTTAGTGATTGACCACACCACGCCTCAAAGCCAAACCGATGCATTCGATGTAGTTGTGACAGATATTTTGCCTGCAACGCTTGAATATGTACAATGTACGGTTCAATATACGGCTGGGCTTGCGCCAGATACTCCTGCGGCAACGTACTGTAATCCCGGTGCCACAACAACAGACTTAATTTTTGAATGGGCAACCTTCCCGCTTGGACAAACTTCCACCATTACATTCAATGCACGCTTAATCGGCTCGCCTGCTGTAAATGAAGCTTCTGTCGCATGGACATCTCTGCCGATTGACCCACAACTTAATGGTTTACCGGTTCAACTCTCAGTCCATAATGTGGCTTCAACTGAGCGTTGGTACGACCCGCTTGATGATGTCAATATATATTCTGTTTCAGACAGTGTTGCTATCAATGCACCTGCCGCAGTTCTACCAGTTGATGATGATGCAGACTTACCAACTACACTTCCCGTTACGGGTTTTGCACCAAACATCATCACGAACCTACCAGAACAACCTGCTGAAAAAGCCTACACGGCAACAGATGTTTGGTTAGAGATTCCAAGCCTCGGCGTAAAAATGCCAATTGTCGGCGTGCCGCTCGTTGATGAAGATTGGGACGTGTCGTGGTTGTGGAATCAGGCTGGATGGCTAGAAGGAACCGCCTTCCCCGGCTGGTTGGGCAACAGCGGCTTGACGAGTCATGTTACTTTGCCGAACGGTCAAGAAGGTCCATTTGCAAAACTTGGTAACCTCAAATGGGGTGACCGCATCATTGTTCACGCTTATGGTACAGCTTACATATATGAAGTTCGCAAAAATAGCACCATCAGCCCATACAACATGACCGTGCTCGGACATGAAGAAGATGCATGGCTCACATTGATTACATGCAAAAATTACAATGAAGCCAAAAATTCTTATGAGAACCGAATTGCAGTCCGCGCGGTACTCATCAAAATAACAGAAGATACAGAATCCTATAGCCCGAAAAATATAAGATAGCCTCAAAGAGACGGTGTTGAAAAACGCCGTCTCTCTATTTTTCATTTATAATTTCATGATGGCATCCCATCCATTAAAAATATTCATATCCTATTCTTCCGGCGATAGACCACAAGTAGAAAAACTTTATAAATTTCTGCTTGCACAAGGTGCAGACCCATGGTTTGACCAAGAAAAACTTTTGCCCGGACAAGATTGGAATTTAGAGATTCACAAAGGCTTAGATGAAGCGGATGTGATTTTACTTTGCCTCTCAAAAAAATCGGTCAGCAAAGAAGGTTACATTCAAAAAGAAATGCGCCTCGCGCTTGACATGGCACTTGAGATGCCAGAGGGACGCATTTTCCTCATCCCCGCCCGCCTCGAACAATGTGATTTACCTTATCGCCTTAAATCCTATCAATGGGTAGATTTGTTCGCCGAAAACGGCATGGAAAGATTAATCAAAAGCCTAAACTTGCGCGCCAGCCAAGTAGGCGCAAAACCTTTATCAGAAAATGGCGCATCAATTCCTGATATTAAAAAACCCGCGCCGAAAAAAAGAAAATCAACCCCGAAACCATCGGGCAATGTGATTAACATTCACGGGAATGTTTCAGGCTCAAACATTGTCATTGGTGATGATAATCAAGTAGATAACTAAAAAAAGACCTTTGAGAAAAAATCTCAAAGGTCTTTTCAATTCAATCTATTCTTAATTCACTTCTTTTTCAGCCGCAGTCAAAGCATCTTCAAACAACCTCAAACCCTCGTCAATTTCACTTTTGCTAATCGAAAGTGGTGGAGCAATCCGTATCACACTTTGCCCACAAGATAATGTCAAAAGTCCGCGTTCAAATGCCTTGTCAACGAAGCGATTGGTCAACTCTTTCGCTGGCACCTTAGATTGACGGTCTTTTACAAATTCCACGCCAATCATCAAACCTTTGCCACGCACCTCGCCAATGCTGGGATGACGTGCTTGAATTTCCTCTAATGCATCCATCGCATATTCACCGACTTCTTTTGCGTTTTGCAAAAATTGTTTTTGAATTAAATCAATAGTTGCCAACGCCGCCGCACACGAGACTGGATTTCCGCCATAGGTGTTTCCATGCGTACCATTTTCCCACGTCATGACCGATTTTCTTGCAATACAGGCACCTAACGGCATACCCGATGCAATTCCTTTTGCTGAAGTAATGATATCTGGTTCCACGCCAAAATGTTCAATTGCCCACCATTTTCCAGTGCGCCCCATACCAGATTGCACCTCATCAAGAATCATCAAAATTCCATATTTATCGCATAATTTTCGTAAGGCTGGGTAAAAGCCATCCGGCGGAACAATATAACCACCTTCCCCTTGAATTGTTTCCACCAAAACACCAGCCACTTCATTGGGTGGCAAAATTTGCGCCAAAATTTCTTCTTCAATATAACGAACCACGGCTTCACCATCATCCTCACCTTTACGCCTTTCAAGAATCGGGCGATATGGATTTGGAAATGGTGCATGAGTGACACCATTCATTAATGGATAAAAGCCATTATGATATTTTGCTTTGCTTGCAGTAAACGTTACCGCGCCCATCGTACGTCCGTGAAATGCGCCAGTAAAACCGATAAAGTTTGTACGTTTGGTTTGATAGCGTGCAAGTTTAATTGCTGTTTCAACCGCTTCGGTTCCCGAATTGGTCATAAACGAAAGCGCATCTTCTTCAAATGGCGCAATCTCATTTAATTTTTCACCAAGCGCAACCCAATTCTCATGATAAAAATCAGACGAGATATGAATAAATTTTTCAGCCTGCTCTTGAATTGCTTTTACAACCTGCGGATGTGAATACCCAGTAGATACAACTGCAATCCCACCCATAAAATCTAAAAAGCGATTGCCATCTACATCCCAAACTTCACTGCCTTTGCCATGGTCCATCACAAACGGATACCCGCGTGGATAAGACGGCGAAATGACTTTGTTATCTCGCTCAATCATAGCTTTGGCTTTCGGACCTACATTTATTACTTTTGTCATACATGCTCCTTAAATTTTATAAACCTAATTTCATTTCTGCTAAGGCGCGTGCACCTAGCAGACCTGCATCATCACCTAATTGAGCCTTTGCAATCACAAGCCCATCTAAATAGCGCGGATGAAACACATGTTTCTTCAAACTGCTATCGAACGAATCAAACAATAATTTTCCAACTTGCGAAACCCCGCCACCAAAAATTACAACCGACGGGTCAAACATATGCAACATAGATGCAACACCAATTCCGAGGTATTCGCCAGCACGCTGATATGCTTGGATAGCTAACATATCGCCCTGATGTGCGGCTTCTGCAATCTCTCTCGCACTTAAATCCATATCCCGCTTCATACTTGACTTTCTACCTGCTTCGAGTTCCCCAAACACATACTTGACAATCGCAGGTCCAGATGAATATGCTTCTAAATGACCATTGAATCCACAAGAGCAAGGCGGACCGTTCGGGTCAACAATAATGTGTCCCATTTCTGCGGCAAGTCCATGATAGCCTTGCAATAATCGATCATCAATAATTACACCTGACCCAATTCCCGTGCTAACTGTCACATACAAAACATGATGATGCCCCTTACCAGCACCAAAACGGTATTCTGCTAAACCTGCTAAATTTGCATCATTATCTAAAAAAGACTTTACACCAAAATGTTCCGAGATTTTTGGCGCAAGTGGAAAATTATGCCATTGAGGGTTATTCGGTGGCGCCAACAAATGCCCAGTATGCGGGTCTAACGGACCAGGTGACCCAATTCCAATCGCAGAAACTGCCTCCCCTTGGGGCCAAACATCTTCAATCACGCCAGTGAGGCGTTCAAATCCACCGGGCTCAGAAGCCAGTGTGCGAATCCTCTTATGTTTAATAGGGGTAATGTCATCTTGCGAGTAAGAAGCGGCACGCATATGAGTGCCGCCAATATCCACTGCCACAATGGTTGTCATAACCACCGATTATACCGTAAGGCTCTTTTTCTCCATATTCACCCCGTTTGACTTACATCTCTATCACTGCTATCATCCTAATATATGAAGCGCACAATTTTTTCAAGGTTATGGCGAGGGTTACAAAGCGCAATTCGTTGGTTTCGCCCCGGCTTAAGAATCAAGCGTTGGTTTGCCCTTGTATTATTTGGCATCACATTATTGGGGCTTGGTTTTGCCATAATTTTGATTGACTTGTATCGAACCGATTCAACTGACCCAACATTACTTGCAATTCTTTATTATCTTTCTTTGAGATTTCTCCCGCGTCTTCTTCGCGCCATCATTTTTGGCGGCTTAGGCATTGGGCTTGTGGTTTACGGCATTTTACAACTGAACCGTTCATTACTTAGACCTTTTATTCGACCTGGCTCTGATGTAATAGATACATTGACAGACTTTCAACGCCGCAAACGCGGACCTAAAATTGTTGCCATCGGTGGCGGGCATGGCCTTTCCACTTTATTGCGTGGATTAAAGACTCAAACCAGCAATTTAACCGCAGTTGTCACAGTAGCAGATGATGGTGGTTCATCTGGACGTTTACGCGAAAGTTTTGGAATCCTCCCGCCCGGTGATATTCGTAACTGTTTAGCGGCACTTTCCAATGATGAAGACAAGTTAACACAATTATTTCAATATCGCTTTAGTGGCGCACAAGAATTAGAAGGTCATTCTTTTGGGAATTTGTTTATTACTGCGTTGGCAGACATTACCGGCAGTTTTGAATCAGCAGTGGTTGAGTCAGGGCGTGTACTTTCTGTAAATGGACAAGTGCTTCCATCTACGTTAAATGATGTCAAATTGGTAGCTAGCATGGAACTGCCTTTTTCTTCAAATGAAGTGCGGATTGAAGGCGAGAGCAAAATCCCTGCTATGTCTGGAAGGGTAAAAAGGGTTTGGCTAGAACCAGATGACGCGCCTGCTTTTCCTCCAGTGATAAAAGAGTTATTAAGTGCCGATGTTATCGTTGTCGGGCCTGGAAGTTTATACACAAGTATTCTTCCCAATTTACTAGTTCAAGATTTACTCGCCAGCATTCATGCTAGCCGTGCTGTCAAAATTTATGTTTGCAACATTGCCACCCAATCTGGCGAAACCGACTCATTCACTTGTTATGACCACATCCGCGCTTTGCAAGACCATGTCGGTGAAGATGTATTCGATGTGATGTTATGTAATCACAATTACACTGGAGTTCTTGCTTCTGATTCGCGCTTTGTTATTGCAGATGAAAAAATATTGGCAGACCCACGTACCTATGCAACAGATTTAGTTGATGAAGCCCACCCTTGGCGGCATGATTCTAAAAAATTAACTCAAATCATTATGGATATTTTTTACGAACGGACGGGACCGTTATCTTAGTAGGGGCGAGGTCTCCTCGCCCAGGGCGGCAGGACGCCGCCCCTACAAATTCGTTCCCATCTCATTAATAACAGTATTCAAATCCTTATCCCCACGACCAGATAAATTCACCAAAATAATTTCATCTTTCTTCATAGTTGGCGCACGCTTAATCACTTCTGCAATTGCATGAGATGATTCCAATGCTGGAATAATTCCCTCAGTGTGACACAAAGTATGAAATGCATCCAATGCTTCGGCATCTGTAGCAGATGTATAAAATGCGCGTTCGCTATCTCGCATCATCGCATGTTCTGGACCAACCGCCGCATAATCCAAACCAGCGGATACAGAATGTGTCTCGGCAATTTGACCATCTTCATCTTGCAACACATACGTTCGCGTTCCATGAATCACACCGACTCTGGCTTTGGTCGCATCGCCGAATCTCGCGGCATGTTTACCTGAGTCAATTCCACTGCCACCAGCTTCCACGCCGATTAATTCAACTGCTTCATCATCAACAAATCCGCTAAAGACTCCAATTGCATTTGACCCACCACCTACACATGCAATCACAGTGTCAGGTAATCTGCCAACTTCCAATAAAATTTGTTCGCGCGCCTCCGTGCCAATCACAGATTGAAACTCACGCACAATCGTCGGGTAAGGATGCGGACCCAATGCCGAGCCTAACAAATAATGTGTATCGCGCACATTCGTCACCCAATCGCGAATCGCTTCGTTGATTGCATCTTTCAAAGTTTTTGTTCCTGAATTTACGGGTCTTACTTCCGCGCCTAATAATTTCATGCGAAATACATTGGGTTCTTGTCGCGCAATATCTACGGAACCCATGTACACAACACATTCCAATCCTAACAATGCGGCGGCGGTTGCAGATGCCACGCCATGCTGACCCGCTCCCGTTTCCGCAACGATGCGTTTCTTTCCCATGCGTTTTACTAACAAGGCTTGTCCCAATGCGTTGTTGATTTTATGTGCGCCTGTGTGTGCCAAATCTTCGCGTTTCAAATAAATTTGTGCGCCGCCTAATTTTTCAGACAATCGTTTTGCGTATGTCAACGGCGTGGGTCTTCCAACAAATGATGCCATCAACTTGTTGAATTCTTTTTGAAATTCCATATCTGCTTTTGCATTTACAAATGCTTCTTCCAATTCAATCAACGCGGGCATCAATGTTTCGGGAACAAATTGTCCGCCATAGATTCCAAATTTGGGATTTAATATCGTCATCATATTGACTTCTCCACTTTCCACTTTCTATTTAGATTCTGCCAATCGAACAGACTTAACAAATTGAATCATCTTCGCCTCATCTTTGACGCCTGGGCTTGATTCAACACCCGAAGCAACATCCACACCCCAAGGTTTGACTCTACTAACCGCATCCGAAACATTCTCTGGAGTGAGACCACCTGCTAATAAAAATGAATATTTCTTTGCTAACTCACTCGCCATATTCCAATCTGCTTTGACTCCGCTTCCGCCATATACATCTTTCACTTGCGCATCAATCAAAAATGCAGGTTCATTTTTGACTATTAATTTTTCATCCACTCCCCCACGAAAGGCTTTGAATGCCTTGCCATTTAATTCGTTCAGCATTTCAACAGATTCATCACCATGTAATTGAGCTAAATCCAATGAGCACGTTTGCAAAATATCTTTTATTTCATCAACTGACAAATTCACAAACACACCAACAAGTTTTATCTGCGGATAATCTTTCTTCAAAACAGATGTAATCTCAACACAAGCATCTTTTTCAATATATCTTGGGCTTTTGGGATAAAAATTAAATCCCAAATAATCTGCACCTGCGTTCATCGCAGCCAGTGCATCATGTATTGTTTTGATTCCGCAGATTTTTATCTTAGTCATGTTTTCCAGATAATTCTCTTACTTTCACTGGAATATCTTCGGATGTCACAAGTGCTTCACCAACCAGAATCGCATCTACATTGGCTTTGGATAATCTTTCAACATCGCTGGCCGTAAAAATTCCTGACTCAGCAACAACAGCAATATCAGATGGAATCATCGGACGGAGTTTTTCTGTCGTTTCAAGTGATACTTCAAACGTAGCAAGGTTACGATTATTGATTCCGATTAATTTCACATCTTTTAATTTCAAAGCACGTTCTGTCTCTGCTTCATCATGCACTTCAACTAATGCGGTTAATCCAAGTTCTAAAGCACAAGCATGTAAATCTGAAAATAATTTGTCATCAGTCAATGCGGCGGCGATTAAGAGAATCGCATCTGCTCCATTGACTCGCGCTTCATAGATTTGCGATTCATCAATAATGAAGTCTTTTCTTAGCAAAGGTACTTCCAATTTTTGGGTGAAACGAAGATCACGAAGTGTTTCGAGTTTACCCATGAAAAATTTTTCATCGGTTAATACAGATATTGCAGACGCGCCGTTTTGAATA
>JAEURF010000054.1 GCA_016789205.1 Anaerolineales bacterium | reverse complement strand
TGGACATTGTGGGTGCAGATAGTTTATTACTTCTAACCGTCATTCTCTCACTAATATTCTTAATTCCCATTTCTATTCCTGGTGTCAGCACTGTGTTTGGCACTGGTATTTTGTTAATCGGGGTTACGCGATTATTCTCGCGTAAATTATGGCTCCCCAAATTTATTGCAGATAGAAAACTATCATCCGAAAAATTGCGCGAAGGATTCAAAAAAGCCTTAGTTTGGTTTCGTCGCTTAGAAAAAATTAGCAAACCTCATCGGTTAAGCAGTTTAACAACTTCTGGAACAATGACGGTCATTGCTAATTTAGCCTTTATTCTCGGTGCTATATTATTGATGTTCCCGTTTGGCTTTATTCCATTTAGCAATACATTACCCGCTTTAGCATTAATCTTTTTAGCAGTCGGTATGATGCAACAAGATGGTGGTTTTATTTTGTTAGGGCATATTTCTAACATCGTCACCATGATTTATTTTGCTTTCCTCATCGCAGGTGGCGGTTGGACAATTACAGAGTTCCTGAAAATTTTAGGCTAGTTGCATCCTGTGAAATTAAAGTGGTTCGCAATTGGCTTTGCTATTTTTATTTTAGGAATTATCATTCTTGCAGATTTAGGCTACCTTCGTTTTTTGCTCCGTATCGTCAGCCGTGTGGAATATCTTGATAAGGTTTTACATTTTCTTCTAATAGGCACATTGACATTTCTTGTCACTGGAGCATTAATCCAAACATTCTCTGCATTCATTAAACCCGATTGGCTTGCTTTAATTACGGTTATTTTTTTCTTGGTCGTTTTTACAATCGAAGAAGTTTCGCAAATCCCTATTCGTGGAAGAGATTTTTCCTTCAAAGATTTAGCCGCCAATTATGCTGGAATACTCGTCTTTGGTTTTGCCGCGTGGTGGATATACAGTAGAAAAAAAGAAGTTCTATCTAAATAAGAACTCGGATGTTTTCAAAACATCCGAGTTCTTATTTTTTATGGCACTAAAACTAAATGCGCCTCACTATCATTGATAATTGATTCTTGCTCCCACCACATTGGATAATAGCCGACATCTGCCCACAATTGTGACATATCGTCATAATGCGGGTGATACGCATGACCCGATTGCCCAGTGGTATGGACTGTGAGCGAATTATTCAAATTTCCCAAATCCACAATCATCCGCATTGACGGAACATTGGTTACTTCGTAACCATCTAGTGCATTCCACGCCGTTGCATTGATAATTGAGCCGCCTCCGTTAGTACGGAATGGTCCGCGGTTGAATAAATCTTCAATCAAGCCAATGCCTGAATATCCTAATGTTTCATTTCTAAAAATGGAAACGTGCATATCGCCCCAATTCCATTTTGTAACGTCTTCTCCAAAGATTTCACTTAACTCATCAGTGCCTTCTATAAACGACTTAATTAGCATGTCATCACGAGTTTCAGTTATATCTTCGGTTGTTTTATCATCCCACCATGCATTGTTGGGGTCACTTGCCAAATTACGGGAAACTTCATTAGACCGTGAACCACCACTAAACCAAAGTTCTTCGGGTAAGTCATCATTAAATGTATTGCGTAATAAGGCGCGCCAAAACGCATTGAACACAGCCGCCGGAATCGAGTCTGCGTGGTTTTGATAATCCCAAGTATTAAGCGTATCTAAAGCAATTGCCTGATGCGCCTTTGGAAGTCGCCAATCAATGCTTTGTAATAACGGCACATAAAATTCTGCATTGTCATTATAAGAATCGCCGTGCATTTTTTCCAGGTAAGCAATATCAATTTTGGCAGGTGCGCTCTCAACCATATCTAAAATACGTTGTGCACGGAAGCCATAATCCCAATCATACGTAATCAGATAGGGATAATCATCTGGCGGCACTTGATTATTGGCAGTCACAATAAAACCTTCTTCTGGGTTTAATGTGTAAGGTAGTTCTTCGAATGGAATAAAGCCTGTCCATTCATAATCATCCGTCCAGCCGGGTACAGGCAACGTGCCGTCACCATTTTTACGAATCGGAATATCACCGGGCATTTGATAGGCAATATTGCCTTCCACATCTGCATATAAAAGATTTTGTGACGGTACATGAAAATCTTTTGCGGCTTCACGGAACTCTTCCCAATTTTGGGCTTTGTTAAATCCCCAAATCGCTTCAAAAGGTGTCGAGGGTGTTAGGGCTGTCCACTTTAATGCAATTACATATTGTTCAGGTAAATCTATACCGGCGCGTTGATTGAACGGGATAAATTCTTCATCATCAGGGTCGCCTACATTTTTTAACGCACCAAATGTATCTGAGATGACTGGACCATGGCGTGTGCTTCTAATGGTGACTGTAATCGCTTCGCCACCTGCGGGTTGAATTGTTTCTTCGTAGGATTCAAAATCTACCCATTCACCATTGACCTCATATTGATTCGGGTTATCCGGATTCACTTTTTCAATATATAAATCCATCACATCCGGACCCACATTTGTAAAGCCCCATGCAATATTGTCGTTATGACCAATAATCACACCCGGCACACCGGCAAATGAAAAGCCTGTTACTTGAAACGGGCAGTCATCATTTTTTTCAATACAATGTAACCCGACTTGATACCAAATCGAAGGCATTTGAATACCAAGATGTGGGTCATTAGAAAGATACGGCATTCCAGAATCTGTCAATGCGCCGGAAATTGCCCAAGAGTTAGAACCAATTTCACTGCTCCACTCCCCAAGCATCCCGTCGAGTAAAGAGGCGTTGTAGGCAAGCTGGTCAAGCGGAAGTTGAGCATAGTCAAAGGTTGAAGCATTTTGTGATGTGCTTGCTGATTCTCCATCACCGATTTTGTTCACAATCACAGGGTGGTCTGCTGGATACGGCGGATAAATTTGAGCGAGTTGTTCCGCTGTAAAAGTTTTTAGAAAAATGGCGCGGTCAATTTCTTCATCCATGTTGCCGCGTAAATCCCATGCCATCGCTTTGCCCCAAGTTAATGAATTGATTGGAGTCCATTCTGCAATTTCATAATTGGGTGCAAGAATTGGCAAACCTAAAATTGCATATTCCAAACTTAATTCTGTCGCATCTTTATCTTTGATGTAAGCATTCACGCCATCAACATAGGCTTGTAAAAATGCTTTGGATGCGGAGTCAAGTTGTTCCCATTCTGCTTCGGCAGTTTTTTCCCATCCCAAAGTTCTTAAGAAGGCATCGGTTTCTGCTTGGCTTGCAAACATTTCAGAAATCGTCCCCGAACCGACATGCCGCCAAAAATCCATTTGCCAAAATCGTTCTTGCGCATGGATGTAACCTTGTGCAAAAAATAAATCATAGGTGTTGGTAGCATAAATATGCGGAACTCCCATTTGGTCACGATACACATCTACTTTATCTTTCAAACCTGAAACTTGTATCTCCCCATCTACTTGTGGAAATGATTTCGGTGCAACTGTATTTGGTAAATAACTTTTGAAATAAAATGCCCCCGAAGCAACTGCAACGACCACAAAAATTAAAAGCCCAATTAAAAACCGACCAACGACCTTTTTCATAAAGCCTCCGAAATTGAGTATGATATGATGCACGAACCGAAAGCAGTATATCAAAAATTTGTAAAGGCTTTCTGGTGAAATTATGAATACAAAATCGCGCTTTTTTATTTCTACTTTCTTTATCTTATGGCTGACAGTTTTACTGGCAGTATTTTTTGTCGTTCAAAAACCTGTTTGGGGGAATGTCGTTCACGGCTTGGGCAGGCTTGCAAGTACGCTTTCAATCTGGATTTTGTTTGTGTTCAGCTCAATCGGTTTGGGTTATTTTATATTTGATAGATTCATAAAAATTGATTCAATTTCCCCATATCAGCGAATTATTTTTTCAACAGGTTTTGGTATGGGTCTTTTTGGCTTGCTTGGTTTTGTATTTGCAGTAACAGACTTGGGGAATCAATGGTTTTTACTTGCTATATTAATAATTGTTTTTTACATGACATGGCGTATGTATATATCCATTATCAAAAAAGATTTCCAATCTTCTTTTGAAATATTATTCCGCTCTATAAAATATTCCCCGCGCTGGGTACCGATTTTATTCATCATCATATTTATTTTTTCATTTCTACTTGCACTTGCTCCACCGATTGAAGCCTTTGATGGTTTGCTCTATCACTTAACTGTCCCTGCTTGGTGGCTGAGAGATGGTGGCGTTCAACTTGTAGATTTGCACCCATATTGGTATCCCTCTTTATTGGAAGGGATGTTCGTCTTTCCTTTGGCATTTCATTTAGACTCAACGCCTCAACTGCTTCACGGGACATTTGCTCTGCTATGTTTTGGCATTCTCTTCGGGTGGACTCAAGAACTCTTTGGCTTCCGTGCCGCCTGGTGGAGTGTGGCTATGTTTATCAGTATGCCATCTATCCCTTGGGTGGCGGCGTGGGCATATACTGATTTCGGCTTAACGTTTTATACGCTTGGCACTTTGTTTGCTCTAACAAAATGGAGTAAAGATTCTTCCAGCACTGCTTGGTTAATCATCGCTGGAATATTTTGCGGCTTTGCAGTTGGCATCAAATATACATCTTTGGCTTTACCCATTGCAGGGTGCATTATTTTAATTTGGCGGTTAAGAAGTGAGATTAAGCAATTACATAAAAATTTAGGGACATTTGTCGGCTTTGCCTTACTTTCCGGTGGAATCTGGTATCTGCGAAATTTGATTTGGACCAAGAACCCATTTTATCCTTTTGTTTTCGGCGGACCGTATTGGGATACATTCCGTGCTGACTGGTATGCAAACACAGGCACAGGCATCGGCTTGGACTTGGTTGAGCTATTCTTGCTTCCACTTTCTACTACACTCGGCTTGCGTGATGAAACTTTTTTTGACGGACGGATTGGACCGTTTTACATTATTTTGCTCCCCTTATTTTTGTCTGTGCTTTGGAAAATTTACAAAACCCTTGATAAAAAATCAGGAAATGTATTTGTTTTCGTTTTATTTGGTTTTCTCAGTATTTCCTTATGGGTTATTGGGGTAATGCAAACCAGCAATTTGGTGCAAACGCGTTTATTGTTTCCGGGCTTAATCACATTATTGCCTTTATTCGGCAAAAGTATCTTGCATTTGGAATCTTTTCAAACACCTAAACTCAAGTTGAAATTTGTGTTTTCAACTTTAATGGCATTAACCATTTTTGTATTTACTTTAGATTTTACATTGCTCGTATTGGTTCGTAACCCTATTATGGCGGCAATTGGAATTGAATCTCGTCAGGCTTATACTCAAAGATTCAACCCAAGTTATGCTCAGCTATTATCATTAGCGGAGCAAACTCCGCCAGATGCTTATATTTACCTAATCAATGAACCGCGCAGTTACGGCATTAATCGCTTGGTCGTTGCTGACCCAAATAATGACCATGTTGCTCACAGTTTTTATTTATATCCAACAAATGAAGAATTGATGTCAGCATGGAAGCAAGCAGGCTACACTCATATTTTAATCCGAATGTATCTGTTTGACTCTGAAAAAGAAAATCAGCATTTGTCTCCACGCTTTGATGAATTACGACAAATGCTGATTGAAATCAACCGCACAGAAGAATATATTTTGTATCAAATCCCTTAATGGTTAAGGCACTGTCCCTAACAAGCGCGGGAACCAATACCAAAATATATCAGCCGCGGGTTTGCTGTGAATCGATGTGGATTTATCTTGTAAAGCCACCGGCATAAAATAACCGCGACTGATGAAACCTGAAATCCATGAACGTGCATTCACGGCGGTTAGCATAGCTTCGTAAATATCGGCTTGCGTCTGTAAATTCAAACTGACAGAGGCATTGTCAACCGCAGGCTGTGATAACGAAGAAAAATCGGCACAACCGCCAGCACCATTGGGAATACATCCGCTTGGCGCACCTGCCGCGGATGGATAAGCAACAGCCAGAATCACTGGTTTATTTAATAACGACACCAACGGTGCAACTTCATTATCCAACAAACGCCCAGCTTCATTTGCTAGGTCGGCTTTGGTAGCGGTTTGATTGGTTGTCAGCGGAATAGACCATAACAAATAAATGCCATCTACATCGGTCAGGAAATTAACCGGTGTTTGCAAATTGGATTTTGTATATGGCATTGCCCAAAACACTTGACCTCTAAAATGTGAACGCACATCTTGGATAATGGCTTTCCATTGCGCTTCCACATCTGCGGGGACATTTGATGGCTGACCATTCGGCAGGGTGCCAGCGGGTAAAGCGGGTGTGACCCAATCTCCACCGAGGATTAAGAATTGCGCGCCAGTTTGTGTGGCAAGGTCGGCATAGTTGACTGCGAACGCGCGATAACGTGTAAACCATGTTTGCCACCAACTTGCGTCACGCGGGGCATTTAGCCAAAAGCTAGTAGATGCTGAAGTTGTTGAATCAGTTGTCGGCGGGAAGTGAGGCGTTGGAAAAATCGCAACATTTAATCCCAAGGCGCGGGCTTGTGAAACCATAATTGCACTGTCAATCCAAAATGGGTCATTGCCCGGTGATGTTGAAAATCTTAATGGTGAAATGTTTGTGTACGTCCAACTTGGTGTTAGCACTGCAAGGTTTGAGCCGATGGCTTTTGTATTTGCGAATGTTTGTGGCACAAAGTAAGAAAAATTTGGGCGATATGTAGATTGATATTCAACGCCTGCTACAAACCCAACCGAACGCGGATTGATGGTTGCGCCGACGAGTGAAACAGGTTCGGGGTTTTCAAACCACTTCCATGAGTTGACTGTATCTTGAATATCTTGCCCAAGCAAACTGGTTGAGGCTAAACGCCCAGGCGGGTCTATGCCGACGGTTTGATTATCATCGGCACTGCCACATTGACCGTTACGACAATAGCGATATGCAAATGAGCCTAAAAAGTTTAGTGGACCATATAACTTATATGCCCAGCGATTATTACCGAGGGGCCACATTGGAATAGGTTCTAACCAACTAAATGTTTTGAATTGAATATAAACAATATCACCGGGCGGGGTGACGGATGGCACGCTAGTCTCAAAAAGAATTGGCGCAGAGTTGCGGGTGGTTACCCAAGTCGCCACTGCGTCTTGAAGCGTAACGTCATTTTCTGGCACAATAAATTCTCGCAAGACCCAAGCACCATCTTCTTTATGTTCGGCATTCCAAAAACCATCACCCAATGAATATTTATATTGAATGTAAGTGCCAACAGGCAAACCTAATGTGACTGCATATCTCCCGTCTGATTGCAGATTCAAAATAGGCATACGGTCTGCCACTGTGCTGATACCGCCGGATAAATCTGCAAAGGTATTACCCAATTGTAAAATATTGCCCGCCAAGCGTACGGGTACACCGGGCACAGTATCAGGTGGAATAGAAACAAGAAAAGTGACATTGACGAGGCGTGATGGTTTAATGCGTAAATCCACAAGCGTGGCTGTATTTTCCGCAACGACAGCGCCTTGTTGAAATGGTAAATACAAACCGTCTAAACTATATGCAACCAGTTGATGCGTGCCAACCGGTAAGCCACTCAACTCAAAGCGACCCAGTGAATCGGTAATATATTGCACACCACCAGCGCTGACAAGAATATTCGGCAAAGGCGTGTTTGTATCTGAATTATAAATTTGACCCAATATGGAACCCGTTGGGCGGGTATAACTTTTATCACCCCAATCAGCAATAATATCTTGCACTTCACTTGGTCCATTCGCAAGATGCAAACGATAGCGAATGGCTGTGCCTAAACTTGTATCTTCAAATACTAAGGCAGGTCCCTGCCGAATGTAGCGATACTTAACGATGGAGTTAAAAACAATCGGGAGCGTTGCCGTATAAGTCAGTGTATCTCTCGGGCTCATTGGATATTGCTGAGCATTTAAGGTCAGCCCGGTCACTTCGTCCATAATGACAATCACCAGCGTTTCGTTTGCTTGAAGCGGCTCAGGCAATGTCACTACAAAGGTAGTTTGCGCAACTGGATAAGGCGTAGATGTTGGAATCACGACACCCGGTACAGATGTAGGTTGTGTAGGTAGAGACGGAAGATTAAATAACGAAAATGTACAAGCCTGCACAAAAAAAGCAAACACAAGCATTGTGCTGACAATTCGGCGCGTGATGATAAATTTCCCGTTCATGCTCTTCTCCTGAAAACTTTTACATAGGTGCGTCGCACTTTTTATTTTGATGAACTCACAATTTTTATTGTGCGACGCACTCCGACTTTACAAAAAACGCCTCAGACTACGGTTCAACCTGCTCCATCGTCTGTGACATTTTCTTGAACTTCAACATCTGCTTGCTTGCGCCCGGCGTAGGCGATATAACTCAAGCCGATACTTACAAAGTATAACAAAGTCATCGGAAGCATTACCAAACCCATATTGACCGGGTCAACAGTGGGTGTAATGGCGGCGGCAAGAATAGCAATAATCACAATGGCTATTCTCCATTGCTCTGACAAAATTTGTGGCTTGATTAATCCCATAGAACTCAACACATAAATCACTAGCGGAAATTCAAAAAAGATACCAATCCAAACCATCAAGCCAGTCACAAATGTAAAGTATTCACGCGCTGTCCAAAATTGTGCGATTTCAGTAAAGCCGCCTAAAAACGGAAGTGCGGCAGGCAGTAAGACATAAAATGTAAACGCCATGCCAATTAAAAAAAGAATTGTCGCAAATGGAATCCCTGCTAAGCCCATCTTCTTTTCACGCGGATTCAAGCCCGGCGCGGCGAAATACCAAATTTCAAACGCAATGTATGGAAATGCCAACGCAATCCCTACCGACATAGAAACGCGCATGAAGACGCCAATCTCTTC
>JAEURF010000053.1 GCA_016789205.1 Anaerolineales bacterium | reverse complement strand
CATCCGATGTGTATTCGCTTGCAGTCATTTTATATCAGCTAGTAACCAGCAAGTGGATAAACAGCAAACAGCCTCCAAAGTCGAATGAAGCGATTCGTAAAACACATCTTGAGTCAAATCCGCCGAGTCCAATATCATTAAACAAAAATATCCCCGACCATTTTTCAAGAATGATTTTATGGGCATTGCGTAAAAACCCAGATGACCGACTCAAAAACACAACTGAGTTACTTTCATCGCTTGCATTATCTCTAAAAGTATCTGTAGATGAAATTCCGCTTCGCATTTCGGGGACATCTGCTCCTGTAACCTCAGCCGTTCTTTTATCTTGGAAGTTCCTTCCGCCACCCAAAGCCAGCTTGCTCAGCGACACGATTCCATTGGAAGATAGACTCGCAAATCTTTCGTCGTCAACGTCGAAAAAGAAAAATCAAATACGGTTTACACCTGTTTTATTTTTATTGTTGATTGCTGGAATCGTTTCATTATTTTTTTTCATTCGCCCAGTGGAACCAGCAGTTTCAACCTTACCAACCTTCACGCCTTTTGTGCCAAACATCACCCCGCCACCAACCGACACGCCCTTACCCAGACCCACCAAAGAATTTGGCGGGCAAATTGTTTTCACTTGCACACGCGGAAATTACAACCAAATTTGTATGGTGAATCGAGACGGAAGTGACTACGCGCAGTTGACTGATATGGATGCCAGTAACTACTACGCAACCTTCACACCTGATGGTTCTGCATTACTTTTTGCTTCAAACCGCAACGGCGCATTTGACTTTTATCTTTTGATATTTGCACAACAAGAAATTTTACAAATCACCAACCGAGTCGGTAACGTCATTTCACCAGACTACTCCCCTGATGGTAGGCAAATTGTATTTGCCAACAAAATTGGAGATAATCCCACCGCCATTTGGATGGTCAATGCTGATGGATTAAATCCACGCCTTGTTTACACGGGCGCAAGAGATATTGTTGCGGTGGCATGGTCTCCAAATGGAGAAAAGATTGCTTATGCCATGTCCAGCGGGATTCCGCAAGAATATGAAATTTATACAATGGATGTCAACGGCAGAAATCATTTAAAAATATCACAAGGTTTATTGGGAATCGGCGGCAGTGTAGATTGGTCTTTGGATAGTCAGCATGTTTTAATTCATGCGGGTCCGTTTGGAAATAAAGACATTTTCAAAATTGAAGCGGCGACTGGAAATTTTACTCAACTTACAAATGGCGGAAATAATGCAGGCGCATCGTATTCACCAGATGGGAATTACATTGTCTTCAACTCGTTGAGAAATGATGACCAAGCCGATTTGTACATCATGCGGGCGGATGGGACAAATCAGGTACAGTTGACCAATCACCCTGAACCTGATTGGGGTGCGCGGTGGATTGAGTGAGAATTAGAGATTAGAGGATTAATAGAAAAGGTGGGGGTAAACAAAAATTTCAAATCACAGAACTAATTTGAAACAAGTTTGAAGCGATAACGATTTTGAATTGCACATCAGAAAATATCATTTTTTTAACTTGCAGAGGATTTTTTTATAACAAATCGTTATGTTTTGGGGTAAAACCTGCGCGGTTAAAAACCTTTACATGCAAAATATTTAATGTATCATTCCCTTACCAATGGCGTTTTTCGCGGCTCGTCCACCGCGGGAGGCGTTGTTTGTTTTTAATCCAAAAATCGAAAGGAAGTTTTATGAATGTCCGAGCAACCAAGTTCCTATCTTTCCTCTAAGTTAGAGGGCCGCCTGAAAGCCGATAAAAGCGGAAACAGTATTTTTGCAATTGAACCGATTAAAAAAGGTGAATTGATTGCAGTTTTCGGCGGAGTTGTTTATGAGTGGGAAGACTTTGTGCATTTGCCTGAGCGTGAAAAAATGTTGTGCATTCAAGTAGAAGACCGTCATTTCTTGGTGCCACGCCCAATCAGTGAAGGCGATTATGTAAATCACTCGTGCAATCCGAATGCAGGTCTTTCGGGCCAGATTGGACTCGTTGCAATGCGAGACATTAAAATCGGCGAGGAAGTTTGTTTTGATTACGCCATGAGCGATACGATGGCGTATGATGAATTTGAATGTTTATGTGGTGCATCTACTTGTCGAGGCAAAGTCGGCGGGAATGATTGGCAAAGACCTGAATTACAAAAACGCTATGCTGGTTTCTTTGCTCCGCATGTTCAACGCAAAATTGATGCGCAAAAAGCCGAACGACGTGCATTTGAACGAGCCATGCGCGCGGCGAAAACGCAAAAGTACGTGCCACAACCAACTATGTCACCTTATAAGTAAATAAATAGCAAAAAATTCTTAACCGTCCCTCAGGTTGATTTTGAAGACTAAAAACTTCAAGAAAACTTGTGGGACGTTTTTGATTTAAGTAAAAATTCACACCTTCCCAAAAACTCAAACACAGAGGTAAAATTATATATAATATATAATCTGTACAAGGAGCGAGAATGTCCGTTTTCACACCGGGTCGTCGTTACCAGCCACCTTTCATGCCGTTCAAACGCCAGCCGTTCAAAAAACGCCTACTGGCAAAAATTGAACTCGCCGTCAAAGGTCCGCTCTTCGGTTGTCGCATGTGTGGAAATTGCTTACTCGCTGAAACCGCATTGATTTGCCCAATGGAATGCCCCAAAGGTTTGCGCAACGGTCCGTGTGGTGGCTCAACTCCCGAAAAATGCTATGTGGATGAATCGCGTCCGTGCATTTGGTACAAAATTTACGAACGCTCTTTCAAACTTGGGCGTGAAGCCTTATTACTTGAAGTTCTTCCTCCAATGGATTGGGAAAAAGCAGGCAATGATTCATGGGGCGGAATTATAGACAACGCCAAACAAATCGGTGTGCGGACGATGATTTCGCATCTCGCTTCGGGCAAACCTGATTCTATTTCATCAACAATGGACTCCATCTTACGCCCCGTCCGCCAACCTGAATGGTGGCAAGGCGATTCCGAATATCATGCTCCAAAATATACACAACCTGTTTCAGAATTAGAAAAAAGACTCAAAGCCGGTGAGTTTGTCGTCACGGCTGAAATATCCCCTCCCCTGTCTGTCAATACCGATAAACTTCACAAAAATATAAATATGCTTAAGCACTATGCAACCGCATTAAATTTTACAGACAATGCCTCAGCAGTACCAAGAATGTCATCTGTGGCTTGTTCAAAAATAGCCATTGACCTCGGTGCAGAGCCTGTCATGCAAATCAGTGCCAGAGAGAAAACACGGGTGGGCTTGCAATCCGATGTCATCGGTGCATCAGCCTTAGGCATTCGTAACTTCTTATGCTTAACTGGTGATAGCATGATGATGTCGCCTGGTCCTAAAGGGCGCATGGATGTTGTAGATATAGACTCAATTCAAATGTTGTGGATTCTGCGTCGGTTAAGAGATGAAGCGAAATATCTCGATGGCAGAGAAATCAAAAATCCACCACAATACTTTTTAGGTGCGGCGGCGACTCCGTTTGCATCCAATATGAAATTTCAGGCATTGCGTGAACAAAAGAAAGTTAATGCTGGCGCGCAATTCTTCCAAACCAATGTCGTCTTTGATGCTGACGATTTAGATAACTGGCTGAACGAAATTGCGAAAAGAAATATTTTAGACAAAGTCTATACTTTGATTGGTATTTCACCCATCCGCAGTTTCAAAATGGCAAAATACATGCGCGATAAAATCCCCGGCATTTTTGTGACCGATACGGTTATGAAAAGAATCGAAGCCGCTGACAAAAAAGGAAATGCCGAAGAAGAGGGAATTCAAATTGCACTGGAATTAGTTGAAAAAATAAAAACCAAACAAGGCGTGAACGGCATTCACATTATGGCTGTCGGTTGGGAAGAAGCCGTGCCACGAATTGTGGAAGATGCAGGAATTAGTACGCACAAACAAACCACACAATAATATAGATGCAAAAAATAAACCTGTTCTTGAGAGCAGGTTTATTTTTATCCGAGCCAAACGTAATACAATCTATTTAGATTAAAGCAAAAATAGAAAGCGATAATCCAGCAAAATCAAAGATACAATTAGGGAAAGGAATCTTAAATGAGCAAAAAAGCGATCATCTCAATTCTTGCATTCACAATATTAGGTTGTAATGTATCTATCACTCCTCAACCAGTACCAATAAATTACGATGAGACGGCAAGCCGAGCAACTCAAATCGCTATTCTTACCACCACAACGCAGACGGTCACACCACCTGCCTCTGCTGTTGAACCTTTTAATAATTTAGAAACACAAGTATTATTCCGTGATGATTTCGACAGACAATTAAAGTCTGATTGGGTTTGGATAAATGAAAAAACAGAAAACTGGAGTTTAGAATCTAAGCTTGGTTTTCTTGAAATAAATGCAATCAACGGATATTTCAATTTAGCCAATGCCAGTAATATATTGCTATATGATGCTCCACAAAATAACTTCATCATCGAAACTAGTTTTATTTTTGACCCAGACGCAAGCGACCAATTTGCGGGTTTAATCGCACTCGATTCAAACCAAAATTTTATCCAAGCAGGCATCGGCTATTGCTCAACTTCAGTCGGTTGTGTTGGGCGCGGTTTATATGTCGATGTTTACGAGAACGGAAATCTTATCTTGCCCCGCAATAACACACAATATGTTGACAATTCTTTATTCATCCGCCTTATGTTCAAAGATGGTTTCGTGAGTCTATTTATCAGTCAAGATAAATTTTCTTGGTTTCGGATGTTTGAAAAAGAAATTCAGTTTAATATTTCGCGGGTTGGTTTGATTGCCGCACAAAATAATGACATTGAACCCATTCGAGCAAGTTTCGATTATTTTGAAATCAGTCTGATAAATCCCTAGCCTTATGAATGATAGACATTTTGAAATACGCCTCTGTCTCACCTGCGGGTTGCGCTTCCCGCGTGAGCAGACTCAATCATTTGGACTGCGTTGTCCGCATTGTTTAGGAGAAACAAAAATTGTTTATCAAAAAACTATTCAAAAAGAAGAAATGACACGACAAAAAATAAATAACCAAAGCGAAATGGTTTATGCTGTTTTGCTAGATAACATCCGCTCAGCATGGAACGTGGGTTCAATTTTGCGCAGTGCAGATGGCTTCGGGTTTGAGCATGTGTACCTATGCGGCATCACGCCGACCCCTGAAAATGAAGCGGTGAAAAAAACGTCATTAAGGGCTGAAGAGTCGTTAACATGGTCATATCACAAAGATGCAGTGGAGTTGGTCAAACAATTGAAGGTTGAAGGTTGGCAAGTTTTCGCATTGGAAGAATATAGTAGCGCCGTGTCAATTCGCAATCGGAAGTCAGTTTCCAGTGGGCAAAAAACTGTGTTAATCCTCGGCAGTGAAGTAACCGGAGTGGATGCAGATTTGCTTTCACTATGTGATGAAATCTTTTATATTCCGATGCAAGGCGAAAAACGCTCACTCAATGTGGCAATTGCTTTTAGCGTTGCGGCATTTGCATTAAGGCAAAATAGTGAGTAAAACTTCGTACCATTTTTGTGTAATGACCTCATAACCAGCAGAATTCGGGTGGTTACCATCATCATATAACGTGGCGCGGTTCGTAAAAACATCGGTATTATAAAAATCAACAGTCAATGCACCATATTGTTCCGCTTTTTGCATAATGATTTCGTTATAACGCTGTACATGTACAGACATACGATTTAATTCATCGGCTGTAATTTCAAGAAAAGCTTCGCCTCTTAATGCAATCGGTCGTTTTGATTGGTCATCTAACAAGGCAATAATCACTTCTGCGCCAGCGGTGCGTAATTCTGAAAGAATTAAATCCAGATTGGATGAAAAATGTGCAAGGTCTTGTGATTCTTGTTCATCACCGATGTCACCGCCATATTCGTATAAATACCACAAGTCATTACTGCCAATCCATAACAAGATAACGGCGGCGCGTCCTTGGGATTTGGCTAATGTAATTTCATCAATCGCGCGCGGTAATTGCCCTAGCAAACCTTGGTCGCCTTGTATTAAAGCATCACTATTCCAGCCAGATTGACCAAAGTTAGTGACTGTAGAGCCGGGGCGTATTTCATTGACCAAGGTAATTAAGCGACCGGGGTATCCACGCCCAGTCTCGTCGCCGTCTCCCTGAGTTAGACTATCACCAATGGCAATCATGCTGATAGGTCCGGCAGGAAGCGCGGCTGGTGGCGGGAATTTCACAGGTTCAGGAGTTGAAGTCAGTTCAAGCACAGTCTCTTCAGAAAGCGGGGTCGCAGTACTTGTTGATTCGGTAATGAGTGATTGAGGAATCGGAGTGAGTCCGCTTGGAATTTCTTGCGTGCAAGCCGTTAAGAAAATAGCTAACAAAACAATTCTATAGTTCATAACATCTCCAGTATGATTTCATCCGATTTTACACGATGTGCAACTTTTTGAAATTTGTAGCGTATATTTTGACATAATAAGGAGTTTACTATGACAGTACAAAGACAACCTTTACGTAGGTCAAAAAATAATCGCATCATTGCCGGGGTATGCGGTGGACTCGGTGAATTTTTCGGCATTAGTCCGTTTTGGTTCCGACTGGCAATGTTCATCGCTTTTATTCCGGGCGGGGTACCGGGTATTCTGGTGTATTTAATTGCGATGATTATGATACCGAGTGAATAAATGTTTATCATCTAAAAAGCGGTAGCGCCATTGAATCAAAACAGCCACTTTTATAGTGGCTGTTTTCTTATTTGTGCTTGGCTACACTGAGATACACCATTTTATTGCGGGCACTATACCCCGACCAAACTTTTACTTCATCAACTTGATATTCATCTAACATCACGGAACGGCTTTCTCCGCCTACTTTTTCCATAGCGCTAGTTTTATTTTCAGCCAATATGGTCACATTGACATGTTCATCCATTACAGCCCCAGTGCGTACGTAGTTCTCAATCACGCGCTGAATAATGATTCTCTCATCTGAATACATATAAACTCATTACTTTAACAACATCTGATGCAAATCTGCTGTGGCTTGTACAGGCGTAACAGACAATACGAAGCCCCACTCGCCAATTAATGCTTTTTCAACCCGCCTTAAGAGGGCTTGGTCATTTTCGTTTAATGCTTTTACCTTGCGGTAATTTGCCAAACCACGCACCACGCGAAACAATGCCTTGGCACTGCCATCTTTCAGAATATCCATGAGCATAGTTTTGCGTAATATACGGTCTTCCGGAAGTTTTTCTTTCGGACTAGAAAGAATGCTTTGCAAATGCTTAAATTCCTCTTCAGAAGAAGGGCTACGCAAACGTTGGCTTAACATTTCATCTTCTGGAACCCAGATATTCATGTCATCAATTTGGACGACATAATGCAAGACTTCTTTTTGAGAAGACAACCGTTTCTCAAGGTCTATCACTTTACCAAACCCAAACGTCCAGTGCATGACATGGTCACCTATTTTGAAACTCATGGTTAACTCCTTTGTTTTATAAAAAGAAAAGTGGCAGTCCTACAAAAGGACTGCCACTTAGACACTTGTCAATCTGTTGATTTATATTGATTATATCATTATTTCGGCTTTTCAAATTTTTCGATTTGCTTGAGAAGTTGGTCTAGCAGATGTTCGATTTCTTCGCGCTCGCGAACAGCGTGATGAATTGATGTTTGCATTGAAAGATTGTTTTCGTCTGATGGAGTTCCTAATAAATATTCTTCGCGGGCAATTTGTTTATTCTTTTCTTCTAGTTTTGCCTCAAGTCGCTTGCGATATCCTTCATAAAAATCAATTTCTTCAAGAGGTTCAAATTCGGTGGGTAGGTTTTGTTTCAAGACCTCGCTGACTGTCCCCAAAAACTGTTCTAAATCAACTGGCTTTTGAAGAAAGCGCGTAGCACCAATATTTAATGCAAATTCCTGGTCTTCGTCGGTGACGTATGTTGCTGTGATGAAAACCACTGGAATATCGCGGGTGTCCGGGTTGATGCGCAAGCGATGTACCAGACCGAAGCCATCTAATTGAGGCATCATAATATCAGTGATAACAATGGCTGGGCGTTCTTTCTGAACCGCTTCTAGTCCCTCTTTGCCATTCGGAGCCACACGGACACGATAGCCCGCATACGTCAGCGCCGTATTCAATAGTTGACGAATATCGTTATCGTCTTCTACAATGAGCAAATACCCTGATTGTGTACTCATAATATCAGTGTAATCCGCAATGACCGTTTTGGTCATATTAATTTCATTGTCGCACTATGAGTTTTCTGATTAAAAAGTATATCGCCAACCCAGTTGGAAACAAAGCCAGAAAGCCAAATACTGCAATAAAGAGAATGGAATCACCAAAGGCAGACATGCCTGCTGATGCCTGCAAAGGGTCTTGTGTGAATAACTGATTCAGATACACTGCACCGCTTGCGATTAGACATGCCATCACATATCCACCAAACACTAGACCTAATTTCATCAGCCCGCTCATCTTCTTCATAGATACTTTCCTTCTTCAAATCATCTGAACTTAAAATAAAAACTGGAAGCATTTCGGCTTCCAGTTTTATTTGCCGAATTTACTTTTTCGCGTTAATCTCAGCCAATACTTTTGTGACCATTTCCTCGGTAATGCCAGCCTCTTTGGCTTGCGGCATTGCAAGAATGGCTTTTAATGTCATTCCGCTTGCTAAAGCAAGCATGGGGTTCTTAGAAACACCTGGTGCATATTTTTCCAAAATCTCAACTGCATTGGTATCATCCAAAATTTCACCGACTTTTGTATTTAATGTGTATGCCATTTTTTCTCCTGTGGGTTGAGGGACGAATTACATAGATAGTATACGGCAATTTGCACGAAAAAAGATAGGCAAATTACTCAATCGGTCGTTTGAAAATATAATAAAAATATTTGGTCTGAGATGCAGTGCCAGCCAAACTGCTTTGCGTATAAGAGCTGACTAGCTCCCAACCTTCTCTA
>JAEURF010000052.1 GCA_016789205.1 Anaerolineales bacterium | reverse complement strand
TGCGGCACAGGCGTCTGGACCGAGACTCTGCTGAAAATGGGCAATCACGTCACAGCAGTAGATGCCGCGCCTGAAATGTTACAAATTGCAAAAGAAAAATGTGGTGATGAAAGAATCACCTATCAGCAAGCGGACTTGTTCAATTGGACTCCTGATAAAGAATATGATTTGGTTTTCTTCGCGAATTGGCTTTCGCATGTTCCACCAAATGCAATTGATGATTTTCTAAACAAAGTTAAAAAATCTCTTCGTAAAAATGGGACTATCGCCTTCGTTGACCAACACGCCCCAAGTGACGCAGACAAAGCCATTGCTGAAAAAGATATTTATGCCAAACGTCCGCTGGCGGGACAGGAATTTACAATTATCAAAGTGTTTTATGATTTGGAAGATTTGCAGAAAAAGTTAGAAGGTTTGGGATTTGAAGTCAGTGTGGAGAAGGTTGGTGAGAATTTCTTTTTGATGGTGGGAAGATAAAAATGAATAAAGATTTCTTTTTACAACTTATTAATTCTCAAAAATATTTGCCTTTAAGATTTGGATTTGTTATTGCTACTATACATTTCCTTATTTCTCTCTTTATTATTTTTGTAATAAACCCCCGTCCTGGGGGAATTATGTTTTTAGCATATTTACTGCTATCTGCCCCAAGTTATTTGCTTCTAATAGAAAATTTTATGTTCTTTAATTCAGAGTTACTGATGTGGCTTTTTTCAAGTCTTATTTATGGAATCTTAGCAGGTATGTTAGCATCAGAAAAAATGCAGTGGGTAGGCTTTATTCTTATTGCATTATTGATTTTATCTTTTCTGTTTATAGTAATGTGGATAGTTATGTTATATTAATAAAACTTGTTTAGATAAAACTTAAAATCTTCTCTTCTCGCTTCGCCCAACTAAAACTCTCCACATCTTTCCGCGCCTGATTTCCCAACTTAACCCGCAACGATTCATCCGCAAGCAACTTTTCAATTTCCATTTTCCAATTCCCTATTCCCAATTCCCTATTCCCTTCTTCCACAACTCTCACAAAAACCGCATTCCCATCATTCAACACTTCCCGAATCGACGGCAAATCCGCAGAAACAATCGCACGACCCGAAGCCATATATTCAAACATCTTCATCGGGTTAATCACTTCCGCAATATCCTGCCCACTGCTCGCAGAAATCGAACTCGAATACGGCATCAACAAAATATCTGATGCGGCTTGATACAAATGAATCACATCATGTTTTACAAACCCCGTCATCGTCACATTTTTTATATGTGCTTCATGCAATTTATTTCGCCAACCTTCTACCAACTCTGGCGTGCCGCCCACCCACAAAAAATTAACTTGTGACATTTGTTTTGCCAATTCAAATAATAAATCCGCGCCGCGACCTTTATAAATATGACCCGTGAATCCGACAGTTAATCCTTGCTTCAAATTTAATTGATGACGTGCTTCAGATGGACTCGGCAAATTGACATATCTCTCCAATTCGACTCCATTCGGCGCGATGAGGACCGCTTCATTACTTAATTTCAACTTGGTCGATGTTTCTAAAGCATTTTTCAAAGCTGACGTTGTGACCGTCATCAACTTTTTCCCTTTTGCCTTCCAAAACTGTCTCATCCACCACACGCCGAACAGACCAGAGTTATCTGCATGCATTTCTAAAACGACAGGATACCCAGACCAGAATCCCAGCACAGCCGATTGCGGAAGCCATGTATAGATTAAATCCGCACCAAATTTTTTCGCCGCGTTTTGTGCATGGAAAATAAAATCTAAGCGTTTGAATCCTTTGATAGATGGAAAAAATTCAATTTCAGGCGCAAGTTTTAATCCGTAATGCGTAATGAGTAATTCGTGATTAGGAATTTCAGTTTCTTTTGGTGCAAACATCTTGACTTCATGATTCAATTGCATCAATGCCTGAGCAACCTTCATCGCCTGAATCGAGTTTGCAGTCAAAGATGGAATGCGTGAATTGGTTATGAGAGCAATCTTCATTCTTTCATCTTTCTTCTTTCCTTTTTATCTCAACAATTCCCCGAAGAACCATTACACCAACTGAAGCAATGTAATAAAACGAAAGCAATGCACCTGCAGCAATAATGCCATAATTTGCAACCAACACAAATGACAAAGCCAGTTTTATCAAACCGACAATCAACGTCACATACACTGGAAATTCTGGCAAACCCAACGCCAGCAACAGCGGACGATTCCAAAATAGAATGTAATTGAAAACAAGTCCAATGGTTAATGCGACCAAAGCAGGATAGGCATTCAAATATTCATCACCTGAATAAATTGAAATAATAAATTTTCCAAAAACAATTAATCCAATCCCAAGCAAAATGTTATATGTAAATGAAAACGCTGTGACTTTACGAAGAAAACTTTTTAATTTATTCCAAGATTTTTCAACAGCCAAACGATTAATTTCAGGAAATGTGGTTGCAATCAACGGGTCAGCAGGAATGGCGAGGAAATGTGTAATCGTATATGCCACACGATAATACCCAACAGCCGTTGTATCTAAAAATAGACCAACCCAAATCAATTCGCTTTCACGAAAGATTTTGATAATCGTGGCGCTGACGTTTGAACTAAAAGCAAAACGGATAATTTGTTTTAAGTCTGTAAGTGCAGAAACTGGCGTATGGCTCCAACTAAGTCCAAGTTTTTTTTGTAATTCAATTTGTGCTGTGATAAATAATCCAAGCCCCATAATGGATTTTCCAATTAAGTATGCAATCAAAACGATGGTGATGTTTCCACTAAAGAAAAATGCACTTGCGATAATCAATGTTGTAAAAATTGCTTGAATTAAATTAATTGTGCCTTGCCATTTGATTTTGTCAGTAATTTGTAAAATCCCTATGGATGTTTCTGTATTGAAATTTGCCAATAAACCAATTGCATAAACTGTAAACATCCATGCCACGTTAGATGTTTTGGCTAAATAATTTTCCGCTAAAGTTGCTGTGACGAGGACAATCAAAAATGCAAAAGCGGAAACAAATGCTTCGGTCAGGCTGGCAAGTTTGATTAAGGCTGAAGCGTTTTTTTTGTCATCTTTATTTAGATATTCACCACCATATCGAACCACGAGTTCACTCATCCGAAAAGAAAAAATGCTGTTGATTGTGGAAGCAAACGCCATCACCACGCCAATCAGACCAAAGCCAGCAGGACCAAGCAAACGTGTTGCCATGATTCCTTGAATAACACTTAATCCCAAAGCGATGGTGTTATTACTTAATAGCGAACCACTCGAGCGAATAATTTTTGTAAATAATGGGTCGGATGTAAATTTGGAAAGGAGATTCATAAAATACAAATTACAAATCACGCATAACGTAATTCGTAATTATCACAATTGTTTGACTCTGATTTTCACAGTATCCCCTGTTCTTTCAGCAACAAGAATAAAAGGAGGTTTAACGTCTGGAGATTTTTCTTTCAAGGTTTCTATTGTTTTAATTGTAAATTCTGGGCGGATATGTCCAGGTCGAAGGTAAATAATTCCAATTATTTTTTCGCCTTGTAATGCAAGCCCACCAAAATCACTATCGTGAGTTAATACAACTCTATCTGCTTGTATGGCTTGTAGTAACACTGCTTTATCTGAAATGCCAAATTTCCCTTGCTCGGCAATAGACTCAACATCTAATTTTGCAGTTCTTAAAAACTTAATGACATCAGAATGAACATTTTCATCTGCCAGCAACGGAAAATCTAAAGCCTTCACGCCACGACCTTAACATCCAATAAGATTTCATTCTTAACCGATTGAGCTGCGTAACGCAATGCTTCTTCTACTGCTTCAGCAGTTAATTGTGGATAGGCTTTTAAAATCTCTTCTTTTGTAGCGCCACTCGCAACCAATTCAAGAATGAATTCGATGCTTAAGCGTGTGCCAACAATATGAGGTTTGCCACCTAAAATTTCATGGTTATAAGCAATATGGTTAAACATAATTTTTCTCCTATTACTTGGAGTAATTATAACTGTGTTTGTTGATAGAACTACGGCGTTAAAATATCTTTCGCCCATTCACGTTCGGTGTTATACCATTCGACAAGTTTTTCTACGCCCATACGCATATTGAATTGCGGTTCCCATCCTAACAATTGACCTGCTTTGGTGACATCGGCTTGATTGGTAATCATGTCCGCTGGGTTGGGCGGACCATATTGCACTGTTGCTTTTTTGCCAATTACATCTTCCATGATTTTGATTAAGTCGTTAATCGTAATCACTTCATGTCCGCCGAGATTAATAATTTCAAAACCAAGTGGCTTTAATGCAAGAATAGTGCCGCGTGCAATATCATCAATGTAAGTAAAGCCGCGTGATTGCTTTCCATCACCATTCACGCGAATCGGTTTGCCTTCACTAATCCATTGTGTAAAGCGTAAGTGCGCAAGGTCAGGTCTGCCTGCGGGACCATAAACAGTGAAGTAACGAACTATCGTAATATCAATTCCATACAAATGATGATACGAATGCGCGAGTGCTTCTGCGCCTTTTTTGCTGGCGGCATACGGTTGCATCGGTTCACTGCTTGATGCAGTTTCTGGCGTTGGGTATGGTGGATTCTCTCCATAAATACTGGAAGTAGAAGCCATAATAAATTTCTTGCATCCAAATTGACGGCATACTTCCAGCATATTCAATGTGCCAAGTACATTTGATTCCAAAAATGCCCAAGGGTTTTCTACACTATAACGAACACCTGCTCGTGCGGCTAAATGAATCACGCCATCAAGTTTTTCGTCTTTAAATAAATCAATCACAGATTTTTCGGAAACATCTCGCTTGTGAAAGGTAAAACCATTTAAGGCTTGAAGTTTCTTCAAGCGATATTCTTTAATACGAGGGTCATACGCATTGTTGATATTATCTACACCAACAACCGTATGCCCTTGTTCAATCAACATTTCAGCAGTGCGTGCGCCGATAAACCCAGCCGCGCCAGTCACTAAATAATGCGCCATAATTTATAACCTCACTACCTTTTCATTGTCTTTTGCAAATGTCCCTGTTGCATTACGAGTATCAAAAAGAAATTGTGCCGCATCAACAATCGTTTTGTAATCATACACTTTATGGTTGGTCACAACCAAAACGGCATCTGCTTCTTTGACTTCTTTCATTAAATCTTGCACTGAGTCCATTTCCCAGCCTTCAGTTTCGTGATGCAAATGCGGAACATACGGGTCATGATATTTTACATCGGCGCCTTTCTGGCGCAATAACCCAATCACATCCAACGCAGGCGACTCACGCATATCATCAATATCAGGTTTGTAGGCGACACCCAAAACCAAAACTTTTGAACCCTTTAATGCTTTGGCACGGTCATTCAAACTTTCCATTAAGCGACTGACGACATAACGTGGCATGTTGGTATTAATTTCAGAGGCGAGTTCAATAAAACGTGCGTTGTAATTAAACGATTTCATTTTCCATGAAAGATATAAAGGGTCAATCGGAATACAATGCCCACCCAATCCAGGTCCTGGCGTAAATTTCATAAATCCAAAAGGTTTGCTGGCGGCGGCATCAATCACTTCCCAAACATCTATGCCAAGGCGTTCACAGATAATCGCAAGTTCATTCACCAAGCCGATATTAATCATGCGAAATGTATTCTCTAACAACTTCGCCATCTCTGCCGCTTCAGCTGTTGAAACATAATGCACTTTTTGAATTGCACCTTCATACCAAACTCTGGCAACTTCACCACAAATTGGAGTCACACCGCCTAAAACTTTCGGCGTGTTCACAGTCGTGTAATCTTCACGACCTGGGTCAACGCGCTCGGGAGAAAATGCCAAGAACCAATCTTCCCCAATTTTTAAATCATTGCCTGCACTCAACTTTGGCAACAATAATTCACGCGTTGTCCCGGGGTAAGTTGTCGATTCCAAAACAACGACCATACCTTTGTGCATATACTTCGCCAATTCTTCGGTGGCAGAAATGATGAATGACATATCCGGGTCGCCCGTCTGGCGCAGAGGCGTAGGCACACAGATACTGACCGCATCCATCTCTTTCAAAATCGAAAAATCGGTTGTGGCAGAAATTTTCCCGGCTTTAACTAATTTCGCCAATGACTCACTTTTCACATCCGGGATATATGATTCGCCTTTTAAAATCGCCTCAATCTTGCGCCCATCTGGGTCTACCCCTGTGACATTAAATCCAGCCTCAGCAAAAACCACAGCCAGCGGCAAACCGACATATCCCAAACCGAGAATAGCCATCTTCGCATCTTTATTACTTAATTTCTTAATTAAAGATTCTTTTATTGTCATATTTCCTTCTTTATCATTTTATGTCATTGCGAGCGTTGGTCGAGTAGCCGAAAGGCGTATCGAGACCAAGCGAAGCAATCTACAACTAAATAATAAGATTGCCTCGCTACAAAAATCAAAAACGTAGCTCGCAATGACATAGCCTCTTAAAACAAACTCATTTGTTTTGGCTTTTCAATTTTTTGAAAATTTGATTCTTTCTTCTTTACCGCTTTTCTTCCCAAAGCATTTCTGGCTTCATTCAGTTGACTTGGCAACTTTGCGAAATCTGCCAAAATAGACGGTTTCAATGGCGGTTGATGTAACGCCGCCGCAGGATGAAACATTGGGATTACAAATCTTTCACCAACCTTTTGCATTTGTCCATGCACTGCGCTGATTTTTACATTGCCAAAAAATTTACTCATCGAAATTCTACCCAACGTCACAATGATACTCGGATTTATCGCTTCGATTTGTGCTTCTAAATATGCATCACAAGCTGACAATTCATCCGGGTGCGGGTCGCGATTGCTTGGCGGGCGGCATTTGACCACATTACAAATAAACACATCTTCACGAGTCAATTCGGCTTGCGCTAATAACTGGTCTAAAAATTTACCCGAAGCTCCCACAAAAGGATGACCTTGTTCATTTTCATGAAAGCCGGGACCTTCTCCAATAAACATAATTTCTGCATCAGCAGGTCCATCCCCCGGCACAGCTTTCTTGCGCGATTCGTGCAAAGCACATTTTGTACAAACCGCAACTTCTTTAGTAATCTGGGCAAGAGTTTGTTCGGGGTTCATTTATTCTCCGGGCAAATGGTCAAAATTATTTAATGTCATCAAAATTGCATCTTCATTATTGTCTTTATAATATTCTTTGCGGATACCCTCTTCCACAAAGCCAAATTTTCGGTACATTTGCAAAGCCGCTTCATTACTCTTGCGAACTTCCAAAAATGCTCGCACGATGCCTTCTATTTTTCTAGCAGAGTGTAATGTATGCAAAAGCAATTTTTTACCAACGCCCTGCTGACGAAACTGCGGATGAATTGCAAACGTGGCAATGTGCAATTCATCCCAAATCATCCATGCCACCATCATCCCAATAATTTTTCCATCTAAATCGGCTACCCAACATCGCGAAGTCGGGTTATCGGTTAATTCAAATTGAAAAGAACGCGCGGGCCATGGCAATGAAAATGAAGCTTGGTCAATTGCAACGACTTGTTCCAAATCGCTCATTATCATTTTTCTAATTACTAGACCCGACAGGTCTCCATGATTATTTTGTTTATCCGAATTCATAATAAAGCCCTGTCAGGTCTCACGCAATCGGAGTCCCTGCTACATGCAAATAAATTGGCGCAAGTGTGGCAACATCATCTACATCATTTTTTTGAAAGCGCGCCCAAGCCAACTCCGCTAAAACAGATGGACGTTTGACACAGTTCGCAGGCGATGTCAACAAAACTTTTTTATGCTTAGATATTTTTTTTCTTTGTTCAGAAGTTAACTCGCCAGCCACAATAGTTGACTCTTCGATTTGACTTAATAACTCATCCACAGTTCCGCTTCGGACTTCGCCTTCAGCCTGCCACTGTTTCTTGTTGACCTGATACAAGCCGAAAGCGATGCGCGTCCGCCCGGCTTGTAAAACTGAAATCAAAGGCTTTTTATCTAAAGGTTGGGCGAATGCAATCACATCCAAAGTTGGGATTCCAATGACTGGAATATTTCTCGCAAATGCAATTCCTTTGACTAAAGATAACCCAACGCGCAAACTTGTAAATGAACCTGGACCAATAGCGACACCCAATGCTTCTACTTTGTCCATACTCACGTCACAGCGTTTCATTAAATCAGATAATGCCGAAGCCAATTGACTCGTATGATGTTGTTTTGAAGACCAGACCATTTCACCAATGACTTGATTTTCATCATATAAAGCCAAGCCAACTTGTGTTGTGGATGTATCTACTGCTAATAACATTCTTTATTTTCCTCCAAACATAGTGTTACGAATGTTATCTAGCATTTCATCATAACGTTTGCCACGCGCATGAAAACTCATCTGGCGATGTTCTTCAGCAACATGCTCAAGGTTAATCCATAAATTTTCTTGGGGAATTAAATTTCCTAAGCGTTCGGGCCATTCGATGATTAAGGCGCCTTCATCAAGATAACTGTCGAGGTCGAGTTGCTCAGCTTCACCCGTAGAGTCGAGGCGGTATGTATCCAAATGGAATATTTTTTCACCATCGGCACGTCTGTATTGATTGACCAGAATAAATGTCGGGCTAGAAACTGAATCTAATGAACCCCAGCTTTGTGCAAGACCTTGTGTAAAGGTTGTTTTGCCTGCGCCGAGATTTCCTTGCAAACAAATCACATCACCAGCCTGTAACAAACTGCCGAGACGCATTCCGATGCGCCGCGTTTGTTCGGGACTGCGACTGACAAATTCGAGCATGTGTTTATCTAAAATGGGCATAACGCACGAATTATAACCCCTTGAAGTTTTCATGTCATTACGAGCCGCGCTTTTGTTTTTTGCGCGGCTCGTAATGACATGATTTTTATTTCTTCGTGTTGCGACCTGGCAATAGATTATTGATTCTATTCGGGATTTCTTTTATTTCTTTTGAAATAAATCTAGTTATAAAATTTCCGCGCCAGTTTTGTAAAATAGCTTCCGTGTATAACTTTTCTAAAGCGACGACTTGCCCTTCAATTGAATATTTTTCGCTCAATTTAGATGAATGTTCTCCAAATGCTTTAATTTTTTTACTATCTTTCAATACTTTGATTATCGTTTCAGCATACACATTTACATCTAATGGCGTTAGGTATCCATTCAAATCATTTTCAATCATGCCTTCAAAGGCTTCA
>JAEURF010000051.1 GCA_016789205.1 Anaerolineales bacterium | reverse complement strand
TATTAAGAGAGCTTTATAAATGTGGAAATTTTTTAGATTAATAAGAATTAACTCACATAATAACTTTATCGCTGAATTGCCTTTCTTTTAAAGAGTATTACAAATTGATTAATTCTTTTTGGGGCCATTGTGCAATATCACCAATCGTTTTGATTCCAAGCTCAGATAATCTCGCATACGTTTTGGGACCGACTCCCCAAAGCATATTTGCTGGAAGTGGAGATAAAAACTCCGCTTCTTTTCCTACGGGGACAATTGTGAATCCAAAGGGAGGCATATCTTTTATCTTGTTACTTTTTTTCCCAACCTCGGTTGCAATTTTCGCCACGAGTTTATTGGATGCAATCCCAATGCTGGAGGGAAGTTGAAGTTCCACACGAATATCAGCTTGAAGGTCAAGCGCGAGGCGGGTTGGATCTTCATCTAAATTTGAAATATCAAGAAATGCTTCATCAATAGAAATCTGCTCCACAAGCGGAGTCAAATTTCTTAACTTGCTCATCACGTGTTCTGAATATTCACTATATAATTTATGCCGACCGGACACAATGATTAAATCTCTGCAAAGCTGAATCGCTTTCGACATCGGCATTGCACTCCGCACGCCTTTTGCCCGCGCCGCATACGAACAGGAAGCCACAACACCGCGTTCATTCGGCTTTCCGCCCACGGCAAACGGCTTTCCTTTTAGTTCGGGGTTTTCCACTTCTTCCACTGAACAGTAAAAGGCATCGAGGTCAAGGTGCAAAATAGTGCGGGGCATAGGGTATTATAGTTTATTGAACATTATTGAAATTTTGATGCGACTTATAATACAGTATACTAATAAGAAAAATTGCTTAATCAAAAACCTAGAATGGCTAAAAAATGGGTAAAAAATCTTTTCTCTTTCAACCAATATTTTATATTCTAATAATTTTATATATTATCTTGGGATATTCTACATTAGGGTTTGGAAATAAGTTGGCGCCTTTACTATTCCGTGAAGACGGATATTTTGAAAATATTGCGGCATGGTCCCTTTTTATTTCTTCAATTATCATATTTATCGTGTTTGTGCGTGCTTTCAAAACACGGAGTGAAACTGGAATACACTGGATTAAGCTGGCAGTTTATTTTGGTTTCTCTTTTTTGTTTTTCTTTGGCGCTGGCGAAGAAATAAGTTGGGGGCAAAGAATTTTTAATATTCAAACACCTGATGTGTTAGTAGAAAAAAATGTGCAAGAAGAATTAAATATTCATAATCTTGATGTCTTTGCAAATAATGATATTGATTCTGATGATTTGTTTACTTTGTTTTGGATGTTTTTTATCGTCTTTATCCCTGCGCTTGCGCTGGTCTGGAAGCGATTTGAGCCGTTTGCTAGCAAATTTGTGCCGATTGTGTATTGGTCTATTGGGGCGCTATTTATCTTTAATTATTTATTTGCCAAATTAGCGAAAATAATATATGCCACGGTTTATTCTTATGAGAAGATAGCTTTTGTTCAAGCCTTACAAGAAATAAAAGAAAGCCATTATACTTTTTTGCTTATCTTTTTCTCTCTTTTTGTACTTTGGAATTTCAATCAGACCCTTAATACGCCACAAAAAAAATAATTTTTTGTGGCGTATATCTTAAAGCAGAAAGGTTATAAGCCCTATCCTGAGTTATTTATTTCATTTCTGACGGCTTTATCTCGGGTTCTGTTAATGTGTAGACATACCAACACATAACACTCATCGCTAACATTTCGCCGCCGTCTTCTATTAATCTTGTTAGTTCATAGAGTACTTTACTTCCGTCTTCAGCAAAAATGCGATTGGCGAAATCATTAACCACGCCAAAGAAGACAATCAGTAAAAGTCCTCCGAATAAATAATGGAAGATAGTCCTTACTTCTTTGGTACCACGCCAGTAAGAAAACCCAATCGTTGTTAGTAAAAGAATCCCGAAGAATACTGATACCCCTAACTCACCATAATCTTGGTAACGTAACTCACCGGCAATGACGTAAAACGGATCAATGTTTAACATTTGCAGTGCAAAAGTTGCTAAGCCTTCATGAAAACTTAACATGTCGTCTAAAAGTAAGTATAAAAATAACATCACCCAGCCTGTATAGAAATATTGCTTGTTTTTAAATATGAGCCATAGAAAAATCAATAAAATCCAATATTCTTTTAAGTATTGAAATGATTCTCCGAGACTTCGATCTGTATAAACGGCAAATGCCTCATTTTCACGAATGGTTGTGAATAAATCAAAATGCCTTGCTCCCTTATGAATAAGATGCAATCCAATATATAAAAGGTCACCAGCTACTAGAAAGATTAAAAACTTAATGGCTTTTTTAGGTAAATTCAATTTATTAAACATTTTTACCATGTCACAATTCTCCTCTTTTTATATTTGGATATTATACCTTTTCTTGTTACATGATTAATTCTCATTTTTATTAATATCTTGTTAGCCTGAACTTAATAGACATCCGTTACAATTAATCAAATGGAAACAATAACGATTTTACAAGCTTTTATGCTAGGTGTTATTCAAGGGTTAACTGAATTTATTCCTGTTTCATCTACTGCGCATTTATTTATCCTGAGCAATTGGTTAGGGCTTGCTAGCAATGATAGATTGTTTGCATTTAACGTCATCATCCAACTTGGGACAGTGGTTGCCATGCTGGCTTTCTTTTGGAAAGATATTTGGCAAATTGTTAAGGCGTTTTTGCTTGGCATAAAAAATAAAAAACCATTTGAAGATTTTTATTCACGTTTGGGATGGTTAATTATTGTTGCAACGATTCCTGCATTAATTGCTGGATTTTTGCTACAAGATTTTGTTAAGCGTATGTCTTCTGATTCGTTACTATGGGCTGGGATTCGTTTGCTTTTCACGGCTTTGTTGCTTGTGGTTGTGGAATATTTTGATAGAAAGAATCGCAAATTAGAATCTGCTTCATGGTTAGATGCGCTATCTGTTGGATTATTTCAGGTCTTGGCAATTTTCCCCGGTGCTTCACGCTCTGGCTCAACGATGGCTGGCGCAATGTTCCGCGGCTTTGACCGTCCTTCGGCGGCGCGTTTTGCATTTCTTATGTCTGCGCCGATTTTGTTGGCGGCAGGCATTTACGAATCGATTGAAGTAATTACACTACCAAATACCACTGAATTTATGCCAATTTTAATGACAGGTTTTATTACATCTGCTATTGTCGGCTGGATGTCAATTCGTTGGCTATTAAGATATTTGCGAAATCACTCGCTTTATCCTTTTGCAATCTATTGTTTTATTGCAAGTATCATAGTTTTATTTATTAGGTGATTATGGACACAAAATCTTTTCTCCAACTTTTAGTCGAAACAGAATCTCCCTCACATGATAAAGATGCGGTAAACAAAGTTGCTTCTATCGTTATAAACGAAGCGAAAAAACTAGGTGCACATGTTGAGGTGATAGAAAATGTCGAAACAGGGAATCATGTCATATCTAAGTGGGGAAGCGGAAAGAATCCAATTTTATTTTTATGCCACATGGATACAGTCTTCCCATTAGGCACAATTGATAAAACTCCTTATCGTGAACTCGACGGAAAAATTTTTGGTCCCGGCACATTAGATATGAAAGCAGGCATTGTCATTGCCTTAGGTGCAATTGAAGATGCGATTAAGAATGGAATGACTCGTTCAGTCACTTTGTTATGTACATCCGATGAAGAAATAGGAAGTTTAACTTCACGCGACTTAATTGAAACACTCGCAAAAGAATCTGATTTGGCCTTAGTGATGGAATCGGCTTTATTAGATGGTTCGTTAAAAACTTGGCGCAAAGGCGTTGGCGAATTTTGGGTGAAGACAAAAGGTATTGCATCGCACGCAGGCGGTGACCATGAAAAAGGTCGCAATGCGATTGAAGAGATGGCACATCAAATTATCAAGATTCAAAAGTTAACGGATTACTCAAAACAAACTACGTTAAATGTTGGTGTCATTAATGGCGGAACGGTTTCAAATGTTGTGCCTGAAGAATGTACGATTCAAGTAGATGTGCGTGTGATGCAACCCGGCGAATGGGAACGACTCGAATCGGAGATGCAAAAACTAAAACCAATTTTAGATGGAACTTCGCTTCAGATTACGGGCGGCTTGAATCGTCCACCGATGCCGTTTGATTCCGTGATGCAAACCACATTTGAAAAAGCAAAAGCAATTGCAAAAGAAATAGGCATGGACTTAAAAGCAGGTGGCACGGGTGGCGGCTCAGATGCAAACTTTATTGCGCCATTGGAAATCCCTGTCTTAGATGGCATGGGCGCAGTTGGTGAAGGCTATCATTCTGAACGCGAATTTATTTTTGAAAGCAGTTTGGATGAAAGAATTAAGTTGATTTCGGAACTATTAAGAAAATGGTAAAGGACTTTGCCACAGAGGTCACAGAGATTTTGAGAAGAACTTTTTTTTTCTTTCTTCTTTCCTCTTTCCTTATCTCTTGCTCTCCAACACGACCAACATCCCAAACCCAAACTATTACTATTAACTATTCTCCATTTATAGAATTTCAAATGAATGAAATCTATACGTGCGCAAATGACCTTTCCATCATCTTAAAAATCTCGGAAGAAAACCCAGAACTTTATATCCAAATTGACGAACCTGAAATTTTAATAAATAATGCTTATCAAATTGGTGAAGAAGAAATTGTGATTGTTACAAAATCACAAAGCCAATTACAAATGCTTTCATTAAATGAAGCCCAGAATCTCTTTGCAAGCGGAGAAAATATTTGGGTGTATGCTGAAGGGGAAGATATGCAGAGGTTGTTTGACCAATTTGTAATGGAAGGAAGAAGCGTTTCGTCGTTTGCAAAAGTGGCGCTGAATCCGAAAATCATGCTTCAAATGTTGGAAGAAAATCCAAATGCGATTGGATTTACCCCGAAAAGTTTGCTGAATCAAAATTTGAAATTGGTTTATTCGGTTGGCACATTTCCTGTTTTGGCATTGACCGAAACCGAGCCACAGGGGGCTGTGAAAAGTTTGATTGGCTGTTTGCAAGATTCTTAACCACGAAGAACACAAAGGGCCACAAAGATAAACCTTTGTGTACCTTCGTGACGCTTTGTGGTGAAAATTTGAACATTTTGAAAGTAAGTTGTAAATAAGTCCTTTGCGCCAAATTGCACAAAAGGGGTAAAATATTTTTATGTCTTCACCTATTCTTGAATTGAAAAATGTTAACAAAACTTACTCCACTGCGGCAGGGGATTTTGTGGCATTAAAAAATATCAACTTGAAAGTTAATGCTGGTGAATTTCTTGGCATTGTCGGAAAATCTGGTGCAGGAAAATCAACTTTGTTGAACATGATGAACGGCGTGGATACTTTAACAAGTGGCGATGTGTTCGTAAAAAATATTTCGGTGCATGATATGAGCGAAGACCAACGCGCTAATTGGCGCGGACAAATGATGGGCGTTGTCTATCAATCATTTCAGTTATTGCCTATGCTTACATTAATTGAAAACATCACCTTGCCAATAGACTTAGCAGAAAATTTCAAACCGCGTGAATCAAAAGAACGCGCGATGGAATTATTGCGTATGGTTGAACTTGAAGAACACGCCAATAAACTTCCTGCATTTATTTCGGGTGGTCAACAACAACGGGTTGCTATTGCACGCGCCTTAGCAAACGACCCTGAAATTTTAGTTGCTGATGAACCCACCGGAAGTTTAGATTCTGTCACTGCCGATATTATTTTTGATTTGTTTTCAAAACTTGTTTATGAAAAAAATAAAACTATCATCATGGTCACGCATGATATGAGTTTGACAGGAAAATTTTCGCGCAGTTTAACCATGCAAGATGGCGAATTGATTGAAGCCGAACTCGAACCTGCCTTTGATAAAACCATACTGCGGAGACGTAAATGATTCAATCACCGCCTCACACTTCGGGGATACTTGATTCTGCTTCGTCAACAGATTCTATGATTGAACTGCGCTCGCTCGTCAAACGCTTCTCCAACGCGGCAGGGGAATTTACCGTATTAAAAGGAATAGACCTCACTATCAATCGCGGGCAATTTGTTTCAATTGTTGGAAAATCAGGCAGTGGTAAATCCACTTTGTTGAATATGATTACTGGTATTGACCATCCTACCGAAGGTCACGTCATTGTCAATGGGACAGATATTTATACAGGTGTAAATGAAAGTGCGCGTTCAAAATGGCGCGGAAAAAATTTAGGTATCGTCTTTCAATTCTTTCAATTACTTCCGATGTTGACCTTGCTTGAAAACGTCATGCTCCCGATGGATTATGTCAACATGTACGATTTTGATGAACGTCCACAACGTGCTATGGATTTATTGAAATTAGTTGGTTTAGAAAAATTTGCAAACAAATTACCAGTCTTAGTTTCTACAGGCCAACAACAATTGGCGGCGATTGCGCGTGCTATGGCATGTGACCCACCGCTATTAATCGCTGACGAGCCGACGGGAAATTTAGATACAAAGTCAGCTGATACGATTATCCAGTTGTTTGAACTTTTTGTATCGCAAGGCAAAACGATTGTGATGGTAACGCATGACCCATCCTTAACATCACGCACAGACCGCAATATCATTATTTCAGATGGCGAATTGATTAATGAAACGATTTCACGGTCATTGCCGCAGTTGCGGCATCGTCACATGTTAGAGTTTACAAAGCTGGTTGAACATAGAATTTATCAGCCTCATGAAACGATACTCTCACGTGATGAGCATGTAGATTATTTCTTTATGATTCGTTCAGGCGAGGTAGAAGTTGTTTTACTAAATAAAAATAAAGAAACCATCCTTTCTAAATTGGGCAAAGACGAATTTTTTGGTGAAATGGAATTATTGCGTGGCGGTAAAGCCATTGCGAATGTTCGCGCTGGTGGTAAGCCCGTTGAAATCTTTATGCTTCCCCGAGCAGACTTTATCCGCGTGATGAATGAGTCTCCCATCACGGCTGAGGCGGTTGGTAAAATCGTACAGAAAAAAATCGAAGCACAAAAAATCATAGATCCAAGACAATCAAAAATCGTAAACCGTAAATCGTAAATTGAAATGTCTGATATTCGCAAACTCCCGCAAGTTTTATACATTGAAGATAGCGACGAAGCTCGTGCGCTGGTGCGGCGTTTACTTGCGGAAAAATTTGTTGTTTTAGAAGCCTCTGACCCGCTAGATGGTTTGGAACTTGCTGAAGAGACGCAACCTAATTTAATTTTGCTTGACCATAATCTTCCGAACATGAGCGGTAGTGAAGTTGCAACTCGTTTGAAACAAATGTTGCCAAAGACTCCGATTGTTATCATCTCTGGCGATACATCGAAAGGTGCACGTGAGCGTGCATTGGCGGCTGGCGCAGTTGGCTTTATTGCAAAACCAATTGATGATGATTTTGAAAATTTAATCACAGAGTATTTGAACGGCAAAGTTGAAAAACTTGACCATGCTGAACGATATTTGCAAGCTTATCAACAAGAATTGGTTGAACGGCTTGAAGGAAACATCCGTCAATTGAGCAGTGCGCTTGAAAAAAATAAACATTTACTTTCACAAAATGAAAAAATGTTTAGCATGTTAGACCGCCGCCATAAACTTTTGCAAACTGCCGCACGCGTTGGTCAAATGGTGACATCTATTTTAAGTTTGGATGATTTGCTTAAACATACCGTCAATATTATTTGCAGTGAATTTAATTTTTATTATTCAGGTATCTTTTTACTTTCAGATGATAGACAATTTGCGGAATTGCGTGCTGGTTATGCACTGGCTGGACGAAAAATGTTGGAAGCCAAATATCGTCTGCCAGTAGATGAACAATCTATGATTGGCAAATCTATTTTGACTCAGATTCCGCAAATTGCTTCGGATGCCGAACATGAACAATCACGCTTCAAGAATCCGTTTTTGCCTGATACTAAATCTGAAATGGCTCTTCCGTTGATAGTTGATTCTGTCGCATTGGGAGCATTGACCGTGCAAAGTAATCAACTCAATGCTTTTTCAGAAGATGATATTACGTCTTTACAAGCCATGTCGGAACAAGTTGCAATTGCGATTAACAATGCGCAATTAATGAAGAAGCTTGAATCTGCAAATTCTGAATTATTGCGTACGAAAACATACGAAGCGATTGCAACTGCTACAGGAGAAGCGATTCACTGGGTGGGGAACAAAGCCGCACCGATTCCCGGTAGTGTCAGCCGTGTGCGTGAGGATATTAAATATTTAATCACCTTGTTAGCAAGCATGGATGAATCAGGCTTGGAAAATGAATCATTACGAGAAGCAGTTCGCAACGTCAGAGAAGAGGCGCAAAATCAAGGTTTGGATTTGAAATCTATCTTGGAAGAAATGTCTGCGATGAAGCCGAATCGTTTGCAGGCTTTAATCAGCGTTGAGTCTTTGATGGAAGATTTAGAGATTGCTGAAAACAGTGCGAATACAATTTTGGAAATCAAAGAAGGTTTGATTGGACCCGCACGTCAACGCAGTGATGCAAGTGTTTCGTTAAAAGAAATGATTACGAATACTGTTGAAAATATGGGCTTGCCAGATGATGCGGTTGAAATGGGTTGGGAAAAAGATTTGCCATTGGCGCATGGTGATGTGCGCCAATTGGAACAAGTGTTTAATAATTTAATTAAAAATGCGTGGGAAGCGTTGACGAATGCAAATGTGACGAATCCGAAAATTACGATTGCGGGTTGCCGTGATAATGACCCTAATTATGTTTTGGTGATTGTGAAAGATAACGGACCTGGCATTCCAAAAGAAATTCAAGAAAAAATTTGGGTTTCATTTTTTACAACCAAAGGTGGCAAAGGTGGAACAGGTTTGGGGCTTTCGGCTGTCATGCAAATTGTCAATCAACATGGCGGAAAGATTTGGGTAGAAAGTGAAACCGGAAACGGTGCAACTTTTTATGTCAGGTTGCCGGTAGAGAAGTGATGAAGGAAACAGGTAGAAAGTGGAAAGTAGAAAGTAATGCGTGATTAGTAATTTGTAATTGATGAAGCACTCGGTGGTCGAGTAGGTCGAGCCGTTTTTGCGAGACCATATCGAGACCACCAGTTAAAAGAAAAAATAATTTACAAAATAAACATGAAAAGCAAAACACTAATCGCTAAATGCTAAAAGCCAATGGCTAAATGAAAGTGAGAAATTATGACAACTGTTTTATTAGTAGATGAC